>NZ_CP108356.1:2100000-2350000 GCF_036237315.1 Streptomyces sp. NBC_01351
GCACGCAGGCCCGCATCGACTCGGGCCGGCAGCCCGTCATCGGCGTCAACAAGTACCGCGTCGCCAACGACGAGCAGATCGACGTGCTCAAGGTCGACAACTCCTCGGTCCGCACGCAGCAGATCGCCAAGCTGCGGCGGCTGCGCGAGGAGCGCGACGAGCGGGTCACGCAGGACGCCCTGCAGGCCCTCACGAACGCCGCCGAGCGCGGCGCCGGCCAGGGCCTGGAAGGCAACCTCCTCGCCCTCGCGGTCGACGCGGCCCGCGCCAAGGCCACGGTCGGTGAGATCTCCGACGCACTGGAGAAGGTGTACGGGCGGCACGCGAGCCAGATCCGTACGATCTCGGGTGTGTACCGAACCGAAGCAGGCGAGTCCCCGTCCGTGGAGCGCACCCGTACCCTCGTCGACCGGTTCGAGGAGGCGGAGGGCCGCCGTCCGCGCATCCTGGTCGCCAAGATGGGCCAGGACGGCCACGACCGCGGCCAGAAGGTGATCGCGACGGCCTTCGCCGACCTGGGCTTCGACGTCGACGTCGGCCCGCTCTTCCAGACCCCGGCGGAAGTGGCCCGCCAGGCCGTGGAGGCGGACGTCCACGTCGTGGGCGTCTCCTCGCTCGCGGCCGGCCACCTGACCCTCGTTCCGGCGCTGCGCGAGCAGCTGGCGGAAGAGGGCCGCGAGGACATCATGATCGTCGTCGGTGGAGTCATCCCGCCGGCCGACGTCCCCACCCTCCTGGAGATGGGCGCGACGGCGGTCTTCCCGCCCGGCACGGTCATCCCGGACGCGGCCCACGACCTGGTGACGCGGCTCGCCGCGGATCTGGGCCACGAGCTGTAGGCGGGGGCCGGTGCCGAAGATCGACATCGAGGCCTACGCGAAGGGGGTGCTCGACGGGAAGCGCGCGTTCATCGCGCGCGCGATCACCCTCGTCGAGTCCACCCTGCCCGCTCACCGGGTGCTGGCGCAGGGCCTGTTGACGGAGCTCCTCCCGCACGCGGGCAACGCGCGCCGGATAGGCATCAGCGGAGTCCCGGGCGTCGGCAAATCGACCTTCATCGACGCCTTCGGCACGATGCTGACGGGACTGGGCCACAAGGTCGCGGTCCTCGCCGTCGACCCCTCCTCCACGCGCACGGGCGGCTCGATCCTCGGCGACAAGACCAGGATGGAACGCCTCGCCGTCGACCCGGCGGCCTTCGTCCGCCCCTCCCCCTCCGCCGGAACCCTCGGCGGGGTCGCGAAGGCCACCCGCGAATCCATGATCGTGATGGAGGCAGCCGGCTACGACGTCGTCCTCGTCGAAACGGTCGGCGTCGGCCAGTCGGAGACCACCGTCGCCGGCATGGTCGACTCCTTCCTCCTCCTCTCCCTGGCCCGCACCGGCGACCAGCTCCAGGGCATCAAGAAGGGCGTCCTCGAACTCGCCGACGTCCTGGCGGTGAACAAGGCGGACGGCCCGCACGAGCGCGACGCGAAGGCCGCCGCCCGCGAACTGGCGGGCGCCCTGCGCCTGATGCACCCGGCCGATGCCGCGTGGACCCCACCCGTCCTCACCTGCAGCGCCCGCGAATCGGCCGGTCTGGACGAGGTCTGGAACCGCCTGGAACAACACCGCACCCTGCTGGACGCGGGCGGCCGCCTGACGGCGAAGCGGGCCGCGCAACAGGTCGAGTGGACCTGGTCGATGGTCCGCGAGGCCCTGCTGGAACGCCTCCGCGCGAACCCGGCGGTCCGGGACCTCGCGCCGGGGCTGGAGGAAGCGGTCCGGGCGGGCGCCACGACCGCGACCTCGGCCGCGGACCAGATCCTGGCGGCGTTCGGCCGGTCCTGACCACGGGCTCCCGTCAGTCGTGGCGCAGCCTCACCGACGGCGGGAGCAGGTCGGCGCCGCGGATCCGGTCCCGGCTCCCCCCGACGTACACGTTCCGGAATCGGGGCAGCCCGGCCAACGGTGCGAGGTCGATCTCCTCGTCGGCGGCGAGCTCCGTGAAGTAACACGTCCTCAGATCGGGGAAGGCCTCGGGCAGTCGCTGGACAGCCGACTGCAGAGACCATGTCGCGTCGCCCGCGATGAGGCTCAGTGTAGAGACGCCGGAGAGCACCGATCCCGGCGGAAGGAACTCCAGCGAAGCGGCGGACACGCGCAGGGTGGCCAGCCCCTCCAGATCACCGACCTCCTGCCAGTCCCGGGGCCGGGCAGGACTGGAGGCGGTGTTGAGTGCGAGCTCCCGGAGACCGTTCAACCGGCCAAGCCCTTCGAGTCCGTGCGCGGCGCCCATGTCACCGGACACCGTCAGGATCTCAAGGCATGCGTCCACGGCCAGCGCCCGCAGGGACCATGTCGTGTCCTCCGGACCGCTGAACGACACGGCCTCCAGTCGCGTGAGCCGAAGGAGGGGCCGCAGATCGAGGGACAGCCGCTCACTCGCGATGTCCAGCCGCCGGATCGGCAGGCCTTCGATGCCGGTCAGGTCCGTCAGCTCGGGGCACGGTCCGATGACGAGCGTGTCCAGTTCCGACTGCCCCGCCAGGAAGCGCAGATCGGGCACCGCTACGTTCGAGAGCCTGATGTCCACGAGATCGGACCGGCTCACGTGCGCCGCCAGTGCGTCGGGGGACACCCCTCCCCTGACGTCCAGCCGGTCCGGCCGCAGTCCGAGCCGGTCCAGTTGGCGTAGCTGCTCGTCGGACTGCACGGTGTAGAGGAGATCGGTCGGGTCCAGCGGGACGATGACCTCGTCCGCGTAGCGCGCGCAGTCGAACCGCGACCACGCCCACATGAGCTGGGAACGGATCGGCAGGAACGGATGGTCCGCGAAGTGGGCGAGGAAGGAGACGGCCTCCTCCGACCTCACGTGGGAGGCCGCGATGACCACGTGGTAGGCGTCCCATTCATCGGAGTTCTCCGTGGGGAGGAGGCCCAGGATCAGCGGGCCCACTTCCGCCAGGGCGCGGGCCTGGTCGTCGTTGCGCGGGGGAATGAGAGTGGCGGTGCGCGTCTCGACGGCCTCGCGCACCTCGGGGGCGAGGCTCGTGGCGTGGTCGAGGCAAGCGGCGGCCAGCAAGTAGACGCGGGCCTGGACCCGTTCGTCCGCAGCACGGTCTCCCCGGGCGATCAGGTCCTCGATGATCTCGACGCGCTCCTTGGGCCGGGCCTGGGCGACGGCCATCCTGATGACGTCCTCCCACTGGTCGTCGCCCGCGTGGCCGGTGAGCAGTCCGAAGTCGCTGTCCTCCACGGCGGCCCGTGCGCCGAGGAAGTCCTGGAAGGTGCGGTGGATGAACTCCACGGTGTCGGGGCCCGGCGCCCGCAGGAGTCCGCTGCGCTGGAGGAAATGCGCGAAGACCGCCGGCGCTTCGCCCAGGGCCGCCGCTTCCGGGACCGAGGGCAGGGCCCGGGCGATGATGTCCACGGCCTGCGAACGGTCCATTTCCGTACGGCCGTTCTTGATGAGCCAGTAGGCGAGCCGCTGGAGGATGTCGAGCTGCGGCTCCTCGCGGAGATCCGGGACCGCCATGTCGCGTTCGCGGTCGCGGCGGCTGAGCAGCATGGAGAGCGCGGCCTCGTAGAGGTCCCTGCGCCCGAGCGGGAGGAAGCCCCGCCGGTCCCGGTGGAGGGCGCAGATCAGCCCGCACATCAGGGGGTTGGTGGCGAGCCGTCCGAGGTCGGGCTTGGTGCGGACGGCCGTCAGGAGCTGGGTCTCGTACATCTGGAGCGCGGCATCGTCCTCGGTGCCGGTGTGGGCCGCCTTGTGCCACCGCTTGATGAACGTGGCGATGTCGGCGGGGCGCATGGCGGCCAGCGTCAGCTCGGTGAACCCGTCCTCGGCCAGCCAGTCCGCTCCCACGGCGGAGGGGCGCGAGGTGACGAGCCAGCGGTTGTCGCCGTCGTACACGGCCATCAGCTCGCGCAGCCAGCGCCGGGCCCGCTCCCGCTCCCGGTCCGGAATCTCGTCGATGCCGTCGACCAGGACCAGGCCGCGCCCGGCGGAAAGGACCCGGTGCGCCCAGCCGTTCGGCTGGACTCCCCTGATCGGACAGCCGACGGCGGCCAGGAAGCTCTGGGGGTCGGGGAGCTGCTCGCCGTGACGCGTCAGCGTGCGCAGCGGCAGGACGAACGGGATGCGGTCGTAGAGGTACTCCATCTGCGGGGTGAGTTCCTGGCGGGCTGCGGTGACGGCCAGCCACTGCACGAGGGTGCTCTTGCCGGACCCGGCTTCGCCCCGGAGCAGGACGCGGTGACTGCCGGCCAGAGCCTGGTCGGCGGGCTGCGGACTGGAAGCCGCGCGCACCAATTCCGCGAGGAATCCGCCCGCGACGGCCCGCGTGAGGGAGGACTGGTCGGGCGACGATGTCATCGCGATGCCGCGCACACGAATGAGAGCCATCGTGGCAGCGTCCGGGGTGGGGGGCTCCGCTGTCCCCATCGCATGAAAGAGCTTGCCGGCATCGCGCAGCCAACGCTCCATGTCCCGCGGCAGTGCGGTCGCCTCCAGGCTCAGGTACGCCGCGTCCAGCGGCCACCGCGTCGGCGAGTTGCTCAGGTCGATCCCGTAGATCGTCAACCGGCCGTGCGTCTTCGCCACGTACGGCAGGTACTGCTGCTCGAACGCCGCGTCCTCCGCCCCCGGGAGCGGATCGCGGCGAATCAACTCGTCGACCTTGGAGGTCAGTTCGGCCATGTCACGGGTCTGCTCCACCAGCGCGTGCGCGACGAAGGTCGAGCGCTGCGTGAAGAAGTGCAGGATGTGCAGGCAAGCGGTTTCGAGCAGCCGCTCGTAGAAGTACGTGGCGTCGGCGCCGAGTTCCCGCTCGGGCCCACCGCTGACGCGGCGCAGCTCCCGGGCGAACTCCGCGGAGCCGAGCCGGACGGCGTCCATGTCGGTCATCGTGACCTCGCCGAGGGCGGACAGCGTCGTCGCGAGGACGTCGACGACCGCCTGTTCCTCGTCGGCGGGGACGGGGCGCTCGCCCGTGCGGAGCGCCTGCTTCACCAGCTTGGCGGCCAGGGATTGCAGATCGGCGTTCGTGAGCGAGCGCTTCTCGCCCTTGAAGGACACGTATCCGGAGATCCGGACCGGCTTGTCGACGAGCCCGGCCCCGCCGCCCTCGGCGACGAACAACTTCCTGACGAGTGGCCCGATGGCCGCCGAGGCCAGTCGGACTCCGATCATCCCGGGCTCCATGCAACCCCCCGCTGCGTCAGGACCGTTGCCCGAATCCTAGGCCCCCCGAATCCTCCGCAACACCGACCAACCCCAGCCGAGCCGGACAGCGCACCTCAGCAAAATCCAGCCTCGCCGGCGTTTGAGGCGCGGGGCCCGGGGCGGAGCCCCGAATCCTTCAGCCGCACCAAACAGCGGACCTCAGCCCAAACCCAGCCCCGCCCGCGTTTGAGGCGCGGGGTCCGGGGCGGAGCCCCGGAAGCCGGCCCGCAGGGCTACGCCCCGACCAGCACCGGCCCCGTCGCACCCAGCGTCTCGCGCAGGATCCTGACCTGCTCAGCCCCATCGCCGGAGGCGAGCAACGCGGACAGCACCGCGATCCGCGCCTGCCCCGCCCGCAGCGTCCCCGTCGGTACGGCCCCCGCCGCCACGAGGTCCACCGCACCCCCGTGCGTGTAGATCTCGGTGACCGGCCCGGCCATCACGCGCGTGGTCAGCGCGACGAGCACGCCGCCCGCGACGGCCGCCCGGACCGCCTCCACGATCTCCGGCGTCGCGTTGCCCGCGCCCGTACCGGCCAGCACGATGCCCCGCGCCCCCGCCGCGATGGCGGCGTTCAGCAGCACGGCGTCCCCGTCGGCGTGGTGCACCACCACGTCCACGCGCGGCGGCAGCTCCGGCATCGCCGGCAACGGCAGGGCCTCCGGACGCTGCGGGGTGCGCAGGATGGTGACCTTGCCGAAGCCGATCTTCCCGAGCAGTTCCTTCGACGGGTCGGCGAACGCGTCCAGCGCCACCGCCTGCGTCTTCACCGTGCCCCGCGCGGCGTGCACCCGCCCCGCGAAGGCGATGAGCACGCCGAGCCCGCGCGTGTTGGCGGCGGTGAGCAGGGCGTCGTACAGGTTCTCCGGGCCGTCACCGTCCGCGGTGCCCATGGGCCGCTGCGAGCCGGTGAACACCACGGAGCGCGCGTCGTGGTGGTGGAGGTCGACGAGGAAGGCCGACTCCTCCAGGGTGTCGGTGCCGTGAGTGACGACGATGCCGTCGACACCCGGGTCCGCGAGCACCTCGTGCACGGTGCGCAGCAGGGTCAGCTGGTGGGCGGTGGTGAGCCGCGGGCTGTTCACGCTGAACAGGTCGACCACCTCGACGGTGATCCCCTCGGGGAGCGGCGCGGTCGCGATGACCTCGTTCCCGTCCGCGTCCGCCGCGAAGCCGGAACCCTGCCAGCGGCTGGCTATCGTTCCGCCGGTGCTGATGACGACGATCCGTCCCATGGCCGTTGGCCGCCCTTCCCTCGAAACCTCGAAGCCTCAAAGGCTCGCACATGTGTACCCAAAGCAGCAATGATAGGTCGATCTACGCGCAATGCGATTGCGGATTCGACCCGCCGCGTAACACCCGATGGCGGATAATTGCGCCATGGACGCCATTGACCGAGATATCTTGCGCGAGCTCCAGGCAGACGGACGGCTGAGTAACCAGGAGCTCGCCCAGCGCGTGGGCCTCACTCCCTCCCCCTGCATGCGCCGCGTGCGCCAGCTCGAAGAGGACGGGGTGATCCAGGGCTACCGCGCCGTGATCTCCCCCGAGGCGGTGGGCCGCGGCTTCGAGGTGCTCGTCTCGGTCGAGGTGCGCCGCGACCGCGAGGCCGTCGAGGCCTTCGAAGCGGCCCTCCAGGACATCCCCGACGTGATCGAGGCCTACCGCCTCTTCGGCAGCCCCGGCTGCCTCCTGCGCATCGCCGTCGCGGACCTGCGCGCGTACGAACGCCTCTGGATCGAGAAGCTGACGGCCCTCTCGGGCGTCACCGAGGTCAACTCGCAGATCATCATGAAGCGCATCAAGGAACCGACCGGCCTGCCCGTCGAACGCTGACGGCCGACCGCCACCCGAACCGAACAGGAAGCAGCACCGCACATGGAACCCCTCGGCGCCGGAGATCCCATCCGGCTCGGCCCGTACCGCATCCTCGGCGTCCTCGGCGCGGGCGGCATGGGCAAGGTCTACTTCGGCCGGGACAACACCGGCCGGACCGCCGCCGTGAAGGTGCTGCTGCCGGAGCTCGCGCACGACCCGCACCTCGCGCAGCGCTTCCTGCGCGAGGCGCACACCGCCCAGGCGGTGACCAGCGGCGGCGTCGCCCGCGTTCTGGACGCGCGCATCGACGGCGACGACAGCCGGCCCTGGATCGCGACCGAGTTCCTGTCCGGGCCCACCCTCGACGACGCCGTCCGCGCGTACGGGCCCTTCGGCGCCGACGGCGTCCGCGCGCTCGCCGCCTCCCTCGCCGCGACCCTGAGCGACATCCACGCGGCGGGGCTGGTGCACCGCGACCTGAAGCCGCCGAACATCGTGCTCACCGCCACGGGCCCGCGCGTCATCGACTTCGGCATCGCCCGCCCCGAGCACGGGATGACGCTCACGACCACCGGCCAGGTGCCGGTCACCCCCGGTTACGGGGCTCCCGAGCAGGTGCTCGGTCAGCGGGTCGGTCCGGCCGCGGACGTCTTCTCGCTCGGCGCGGTACTGGCCTACGCGGCCACCGGCCGGCGCACCTTCGACGGCACCCACGTCGCGGCGGTCCAGTACGAGGTCGTGCACGGGGAGCCCCGACTCGACGACGTGCCCGCCGAGTTGCGCCACCTGATATCCCCCTGCCTCGCCAAGGACCCGGCCCACCGCCCGACCCCCGAGCAGATCGCGGGCGCCTTCGCCCCACCGCAGGGGGCCGACCGGATCTGGCGTACGGGCCCGCTCGCCAAGGACATCGCACGCCGCGGCGCCGAAGCCGCGCGCCAGGCCACGCTCGTCGGCCGGGAGCCCGGATCCGGGCCGTCCCGCAGGCGGCTCCTGCGGGCCTCGCTCGCCGCGGGCGCGGTGGTGGCGGCCGGCGGTGGCGCCGGGGCCTGGTGGCTGCTGCGCGAGGAACCTCGTACGCCCGTCGAATCGGGACTGGCCAGCGGCGCGAAGCTGCTCCCCCGCTCCACCGCACAGTCCGGCAAGGCTCCCAAACCCCTGTGGGGACCGCTGCCGGTCGCGGCGAAGCCCGTGGACGGCCTGGTCCCCGCCCCCCTGTCGCTGCGCGACGTGGTCGTCTTCGCCGCCAAGGACGGCGGCTTGGCGGCCCACTTCACACGCGACGGCAAGGAGAAGTGGCGCCTGCCCGACGTCACCCCCGCGGCCGGCCTCCACCCCCTCACGGAGCAGCTGTTCGCGGCCGCCGGCACCTCCGGTGCGCTCCGCGTCCACGACGCCTCCACCGCCAAGCTCCAGTGGGAACTGCCGGACGCCGACGTCGGCCGCTTCCTGACGATGGACGACGAGAACCTCTACGCCGTCACCCGGGGCGGCCAACTGCTCGCGGTGGACCTCACGATGCAGTCGATCCGCTGGACGAAGCCGCTGCCCACGTACGCCGTGCGCGGCGCGGGGCCCCGGGCCGCCGTGGCAGGCGTCACCCTCGTCCTCTTCGGCGACGACGGCGCCGTCCGCGCGTTCTCGACGATCAGGGGGCTGGACATGTGGACCATCGAGGGACAGGGGAAGTCCGGCTCCGCCATCGCTCCGGCCGTCGTGAAGCGCAAGGATTCCAACGGCACCTCCTACACCGTCTTCCTGGGCGGCCGCACGCTGAAGGCCCTGAAGTTCCCGGGCGGCAACGAGGTGTGGAAGGCCGGGCCCCCGCAGAACGGCACCGACAGCTGGGGCGCCCCGCTCGTCCACGGCGACACCGTGATCGCGACGAACGGGACGACCCTGGCCGCGTACGACCTCGACGGCAGACAACTCCCCCTGAACGGACGCGCAGCCCGGGGCCCGCTCCCGGCCACGCCCCTAGTCCGGCAGGGCGAGGCGCTGTGGGCGGTCGAGGCGGACGGACGAGGGGTCTCGGCCTACTCCACCACGGACGGCGCACGGCTGTGGACCTGGTCGGCGGAGTCCCGCGGACCCTGGGGCATGTCCGGCGCCGGAAACCGCGTCTTCCTGGTCAACGACGGCAAGCTCACGGCGATGCCCACCGTCGGCTGACCCCGTACCAAGGCCCCGGACGATCACCACTTAGGCTCGGGGCCGGACAACCGAGGACCCGGGAGAGCGCGCGCATGGAACGCCTACGCCACGACGACCCGACCCGGATCGGGCCGTACGCGACCCTGGCGCGGCTCGACTCCGAATCCGCCGAGCGCACCGTCCCCGAACGCCGCTACCTCGCCCGCACCGCCCCCGACGGGGAGCGCACCGCCCTGGTGTGCGTGCCCCGGGTCGGCGCCGATCCCTCCCGGTGGGCGATCGAGGCCGAGGGCGCCCGGCGGCTGTCCGTGCCCGGCTTCCTGACGATCGCGGAGGTCGGGGGCTCGGCCGGTTTCCCCTGGTACACGGCCCCGTACACGCCCGTGCTGCCGCTCCCCGCCGCCCTCGCGGCGTACGGCGGCCCGCTGCCGGAGGACACCGTACGCAGTCTGGGCGCGGCCCTCGCCCGGACACTGGCGGCCGCCCACGCCCATGGGGCGACGCACGCGGGCCTCTCCCCGGCCGCGGTCCTGCTCACGCCCACCGGCCCCCTCCTCGCATCCTTCGGGGCCACCCGAGCCGAACTCACCGGGCACGCCCCGGGCTGCCTGCCCCCGGAACGGTCGACGGGCACGCCCCCCGACCCCGCCGGGGACATCTACGCCCTCGGCGCCGTACTCGCGTACGCGGCGACCGGCCACACCGTGCCGGACCACACCGAACTGCCGCCGGGACTCCGCCACCTGACGGCCGCATGCCTGGCCCGCGACCCCGCGAACCGGCCGGCTTCGGCACACGACGTCCTGCGCGAACTCGCGACCCCGGCAGCATCACGGGGACCGGCGCAGCCTTCGCCGGGCGCCGCCCCGGCGCGGGATCCGCGCCTCCCGGCCACGGCATCCCTCGCCCCGGCCCCCCTGCCGGCCGTCACGGTCCTCGACCACGCAGGCTCCGTCCCCCTCCCCCTCCCGGGCCGGGTCGTCGCCGCGCTCGCCACCCAGTCCGGCGCACTTCTCGCCGCAGAACTCCCCGTCTCCTCCCAGCCGTTCGCGGTATCGACTCAAAAGGCGCACTAACCCCGATGCCCGCGACCCCCACTCCCACCCCCTTCACGGCCCTCACGCACGACGACCCGACCCATGTCGGCGACTACCGACTCCTCGCCCGTCTCGGCAGCGGCGGCATGGGCACGGTCTACCTGGCCCGCTCGGCGGGCGGTCGTACGGTCGCTCTCAAGACCGTGCACGCCCGTATCGCGACCTCCGCCGACACCACCTTCCGTACCCGCTTCCGACTCGAATCGGACGCGGCACGCATCATCGGCGACCGCTACGGAGCCCGCGTGTTCGGCGCCGATCCCCTGGCGCCAACCCCCTGGCTGGCCACGGAGTACGTCCTCGGCCCCCAACTCGACGAGGCGGTCCGCCTGAGCGGCCCCCTCCCCGAGCCCCTCGTCCGCGCCCTGGGCGCAGACCTGGCCCGGGCCCTGACCCAGCTCCACAACTCCGCCATCACCCACCGCGACCTCAAACCGTCCAACGTCATGGTCACGGCGGCCGGCCCCAAGCTCATCGACTTCGGCATCGCCCGCGCCCTGGGCGACGAACGCCTCACCAGCACCGGCACCGCGGCGGGCACCCCCGCCTACATGTCCCCCGAACAGGCCGGCGGCCTGGATCACACCCCGTCCAGCGACGTGTTCGCCCTCGCGGCAGTACTGGTCTTCGCAGCCTCCGGCCACGGCCCGTTCGGCGCCGGCCAACCCGCGGACCTCCTCTACCGCGTCCGCTACGCCGACCCCGACCTCACCGGCGTCCCCACCCCCCTGCTCCCCCTCCTCACCCGCTGCCTGTCCAAGGACCCGTCCCTCCGCCCCACAACAACCGAACTGGCGGACGCCCTGCGCCCCGCAGAGGGCGGCACCTTCGCGGACCTCCTCCCCCACCCCGTACTCACGGACATCGCCCACCGCACGACAGCGGTCTGGCAGGCCCCACCACCCCGCCTACCGGCCCCCGCCACACAGCCCCCACCCCCCGCACCCCGCGCGATCTCCCGCCGCAAACTCCTCACCCTCACCCTTACCGGCACGGCAGCAGCCCTCGCCACGGGCGGCGGCCTCTGGACCTACCTGGCCACGAAGAGCCGAGAAGACACCTCAACCACCAAACCCTCGCTGGGACAGCCACCCACCCCGTCCTGGAAGACCTCGATCGCGGACCCGGGCCCGGACGCGGCCCCCCTTCGCGTGGGCAGCGAACTCGTCCTGGTCGCAGGCCTGGCGGTCAACGCCTTCGACCCGACGTCGGGCAAGCTCCTCTGGCAGGGCCCCGACCGGGCCGCCTGGTCCGTGGCCACCGACGGCAAGACCCTCTACGCCCTCCGCCCCCCGACTTCCGACGACAAGACCAAGCCCGTCGCGATCGAGGTGCTCCCCCAGCCGTCCGGCAAGAAGAACCCGCCCGTCCTCACCCTGCCCTCCTTCGACGGCACGCCGGAGGACACCCAACTCCTGTGTATCGCAGCAGACACGGCATACATGTTCGCCAAGTCGGCCACCACCACCCAGTGGTTCCTGATCGCGGCGAGCCTCACAACAGGCCGCGAACTGTGGCGTCAACAGACGGTGGCCCCGTTCGCGGACTCGCCGGGACCCGTCATCATCCGCGCCAAGCCGGTGATGACCGGTCTGCTCCTGTGCCGCCGCTCGGCCCTCAAGGACTCCGTCACCTTCTCCCTGCACGACGCGTCCACCGGCAAGCAGCTCTGGCAGCAGCCACCCATCCCCACCACGGGCGCCCTGCCCTACCACCTGGCCACGGACGACACCCACGTCTACCTGGGCTCCGAATCCCTCCAGGCCCTCCGCCTCACCGACGGCACCCCGGCCTGGTCCTTCGGCACGGGCCGCGACATGGGCAAGAAGCCGTACGGCTTCCGCCGCTACGGCATCCCCACGGTCGCGGACGGCGTGGTCTACGCGGTGGAGGGCGGCCGCAGCCTGGTCGCCGTAGACGCCCGCACGGGCGCGGCCCTCTGGACGGAACCCCCCGTACCGGATGCCCTCCCCAACGGCGACGTGGCTCCCGCGGTATACGGCACCCTCGTCCTCTACATGGACGGAACGGGCCTCCGTGCGGTGGACACCCTCACCCACCGCCCCCTATGGCGCTACCCGACCACGGCCTACGCCCTCACACCCGACCCGGCCGCACAGCGCATCCACGCCCGCGAGGAACGCCAGACCCTGGCCCTCCCCCTCCCCTGACCGCAGATCACGGCAGGCTCCCCGGCGCGGTGACGCCGAGGAGCCGAGCACGTCGGGTGCCGAAGAGTACGGTCCCCAGGGCCTACGAAGTGCCTTCCGCAGGGGGCTTGGCGGTGGCTCAGAGGACCCGGCGGCGCAGCGACCAGGCGCCGAGGCCCAGGAGGGCGGCCGAGAGGGCGAGGAAGGCGGAGCTCTCGACCGTCTGGAAGGCCCAGAACTGGCTGGAGGGGTGGTAGTCGGCCGACTGCTGGGTCACACCCTGCTTGCCGAGGCAGCTCTGGATGGTCTCCGTACCGTCGCAACCGGACGGGTTGAAGGAGACCTTCCGGCCCGCGCTGTCGTAGTACGCGGATCCGACCCGCCAGGCGTCGTCCGGGATCCAGCTGGTCCCGCCGCGCTCGCTCTCCCCGGTGCTCTGGGCGACCGTACCCGTGATCCGCTCGGCGGCGAGGTAGTGCGGACGGGCTCCCCCGCCGAGCGCGACGAGGACGACGAGGTAGAGCCCCAGGGTGATCGCCATGGCGGCGAGCGTGTTGCGCAGCAGCATTCCGGCGGCCACGCCGATGGCGAAGGCCAGGAGGGTGTACGCGGCCAGGACCAGCCCCTGTGTCTCGAAGCCAGGGGTCATCATGGGACCGCGCGTCACATGGTTGAGCGGCTTCAGGGCCCATACGCCGACCAGCCCCAGGACGAGCATGAGGACGGTGACCGGACCTCCGCCGACGAGCAGCTTGGTCGCCATCCAGCGGCGCCGGCTGACCGACTGGGTGAGCCCGAAGACGTGGGTGCCCTGCTCGAACTCGCCGGCGAAGAGCGGTGCACCGGCGAACATGCCGAGGAGCACCGGCAGGCACAGCAGCACCATCGGGATGATCGAGACGTATGACTTGTACTCGGAGCTCAGCGCGGCCATGGCGCTGCGCGAACAGGGGTCGGCGCCGATCCGCAGGCAGCCGGCGATCCCCCGGTCCTGCATGAAGGAGACGGCGTCGAACCGGTAGAAGAGCATCACGGCGCCCACCGCCGCGATGAGCAGGGCGGTGATGAGGAGCTGAAGGCGCTGCTGGCGCCAGGCGACCCAGATCATGCTGCGGACACCTCCACGGCCTCGCTCTTGTGCGCAGACGGCCGCGCGGCCCTCAGGTGCGCCAACGCCAGTTCCTCCAAGGTCGGTTCGTGCGCCTCCCAGCCAGGCAGCCCCGCCGGGCCCCTGCCACGGACGAGGACCGTGGCCTGGCGCTGGGTGCTGCGGGACTCCACGACGATCTCGTCCGGGAACGAGCCGGCCGCGCCCTGGGCGGGACCGACCATCAGTCGGTGGCCGGCGAGCAGGTCCTCGACGTCCCCGGCGAGCCGGACGCGCCCACCCGCCAGCAGGAGCAGGTGGTCGCAGATGCCCTCGAGATCGGCGAGGACGTGTGAGGAGAGCAGGACGGTCATCCCGGTCTCGGCGACCTCCTCCATCAGAGCCCGCATCACCTCCTCCCGGGCGAGCGGGTCCAGGTCGGCCAACGGCTCGTCCAGCACGATCAGTTCGGGCCGCCGTCCGAGCGCCATCGCGAGCGCGACACGGGTGCGCTGTCCGCCGGAGAGGGTGGAGATCCTCGCCCGGACGGGGACCCCGGCCGCGTCGACCAGGCGGCGCGCGTAGGTCTGGTCCCATTCGGCGTTCAACGCCCGGCCGGCTCGTAACATCTCCTCCACCGTGAACCGGCGGTAGAGCGGCTTGTCCTGCGCGAGGAAGGCCAGGCGAGGATGGGTGCCTCCTCGTCCCGGCGTATCGCCCAGGACGCGGAGCGTCCCGGCGGTCGGAGTCAGCAGGCCGGTGGCCAGCGCCATGAGCGTGCTCTTGCCCGCACCGTTGGGTCCGACCAGCGCGGACACCCGGCCTCGCGGCAGCTCGAACGTGACGTCCTTCAGCGCCCAGCCCCGCTTGTAACTCTTGCCCAGACCGTCCGCCGCCAGTGCGGCGGTGCCCTCGGTGGTACCCAACGGGTCACGCTCCTTCATGTGTCATATGTCAGTACTGCGCGTCGATGACGGCCTTGACCAGCGCTTCGACGTCCTCGCGGGACAGGCCCTCGGCCCGGGCGACCGCCGTCCACGCCTCCAGGTCCCGGCGCAGCGGCGAGTCCTTGGCGGCGGCCGGGCCGGCCAGGGAGCGCTGGACGAAGGTGCCGAGGCCGGGCCGCGGCTCAACGAGCCCCTCACGCTCAAGTTCCCGGTAGGCCTTGAGCACCGTGTTCGGATTCACCGCTGTGGCGGCGACCACTTCCTTGGCCGTGGGGAGGCGGTCTCCCACCTCCAGGAGGCCGAGTCGCAGCGCGTGCTTGACCTGCTGCACCAGCTGCAGGTACGTGGCCACTCCGGAACGGCGGTCGATCCGGAACTCGATCACGCAACACCCTTCCACTAATCTGTTAGTGGAATCATGATGGAGGGGTCCGATCCGTGGTGTCAAGCACATCGGCGGGAAGCGGCGGGGCGGCCGTGCTACGCCTCTTGGTACGCCTCGGCCTGAAGGCGGAACAGCCGGGCGTAGGTGCCGTCCTGAGCCATGAGCACCTCGTGGTCGCCTTGCTCGATGACCCGGCCCGCGTCCAGGACGTAGATCCGGTCGGCGTCGCGCACATTGGCGAAGCGGTGCGAGATGAGCACCACCGTGCGGTCCGTGAACAGTTCGCGGATCCGGCCGAAGAGGTCGGCCTCGGCCTGCGGGTCCAAGGAGGCGGTGGGTTCGTCGAGGATGACGAGCGGCGAGTCCCGGTAGAAGGCCCTGGCCAGGGCGAGGCGCTGCCACTGACCGAGCGAGAGATCGGCGCCGCCGGTGAATTCCTTGCTCAGTACGGTGTCGTAGCCCTGGACCAGCCGGGCCAGGAACTCGTGGGCCCCGGCTCGCTCGGCGGCCAGCACCGCCCGGGCCCTGTCCGGCGATGTCTCGGGGCGGCCGAACGTGATGTTGTCGGCGGCCGTCAGCTTGTACCGCACGAAGTCCTGGAACACGACGGCGCTCGCCGCGCGCAGTCGCTCCGGCTCGGCGTCCGCGTCCCCGTCACCGTCCCCGTACAGGAGGCGCCCGGAGTCCGGCCGGTAGAGGCCGGCCAGGATCTTCGCAAGGGTGGTCTTGCCCGAGCCGTTGGCGCCGACCAGGGCCACGACCTCCCCGGCCCGTACCTCGACGCTGACGTCCTCCAGGGCCCGGGCCGAGGATCCCGGGTAGCCGAAGGCCACGGACTCCGCGCGCACCGACACGAACTCCCCTGATGAGAAGGCCGGTTCGCCGGGTTCGGATCCGGCTTCCGCCGCGAAGCCTCGTAGATCCTTCATGTACAGGACCGACTCGCCGATGCCGTTGAGCAGGGCGCCGATCATCTGCGTACGCAGCGACAGCTGCCACAGGCCCACGAGCGCGGTCAGCGCGGTCGCCGGCTCGATCCGGCCGGTCGCCACCAGCCACCACATGGCCCCGATCACCGCGCCCGTGGTCAGGTCGCCTGCCAGGCGTGCCACGATCTTGCGTCGGACGTGGACCGCGTGCATGGCCTCGACCTGGGCGATCTCCTGACCGTAGCGGCTCGTCCAGCGCCCGCGCAGCGTTCCGGCGAGCCCCAGGGCGCGGATCTCCTTCGCCTCGTCGCGGCCGGTGAGCAGCCGTTCGAGGTACTGCCGGGCCCGGCGGTTCTCGGACAGCGTGTGGTGCAGGTCGTAGCCGGCCCCCCGCTCGTCGCGGGCGGCCTTGAGCGTGGGCAGGACCGCGAGGAGGGCGAAGGGCAGGAGCCACCAGACCAGTACGGCGAACACGGCCGTGACCGCGACCACGGTCAGAACGGCCTGGAAGCCCGCGGCCAGAGCCGTCACGACCATCGCGGGCTGGGCGCGCGAGGCGAAGACCGCCCGCTGAAGCCGGTCGTGGAAAGCCGGGTCCTCGAACTCGGGAAGCTCCGCACGTCCGGCGGCGTCCAGGACGATGTCGAGCGCGAACCGGTCCACCTTGACGGCGAGCACTCGCTGGCGGGCTCCGGCGACCGCGCGCAGGATGCCCGCTCCCGTACCCAGCAGCACCAGGCCGGCGATCACGGCGATCAGCCACTCGCCCTGCGGGGCCTGGGTCGTCGGGCCGCCCTGGGTGACGGCGCCGCCGACCGCATGGCGGATCAGCAGCAGAACCGCCATCAGCCCCAGGGCGGTGGCCAGTTGGGCCACGAGTACCTGGAGCAGGCTGCGCCGGTCGGCTTGCCAGGCCAGCCGTACGGCGAACATCGCACAGTCGGCCAGCTCCCTCAGGGGCACCGATGCACTTCGGTCACGGGCCATTCAGTTCGTCTCCAGCTTCTCCAGCCACGCCCGGTGTTCCTCGGCCACGGCCGCGAGTGCTTCGCGGGACTGGAAGGTGTGACCCTCCTGGGGGAGCAGCACCAGCCGGGCGGTGCCGCCGGTGGCGACCACGGCCCTGTACAGCTCGACGGCCTGTTCGGGAGTGGTGGCGGGGTTGATGTCGTCGGTGCCGTGCACGAGGAGCACCGGGCGGTCCAGCCGGTCCGCGAAGCAGAGGGCGCTGAATGCCTGGTAGACCTCCGGGGCGGCCCACAGTGAACGCCGCTCGTAGTGGAACCCGTTCGGGGTGGAGGTGCGGTTGTAGCAGCCGCTGTGCGCCACGGCCCCTGCCAGCTCCGGGAGTCGGGCGAGGGCATGCAGCGCGAGGGTCGCACCGAAGCTGTGGCCGCCGACGGCGACCGCGGTGTCGGCGTCGGTGGCGGTCAGCAGGCCGAGGGCGGTGGACACCGCGGTGGTGATCTGGCTGTTCAGCAGGGCGGGCCGGGCGTCGTCCGGCCAGTGCAGCGGCAGGTCGAGCAGGGCGGATGGGTGTGCTCCGGCGGCCAGGAACTGCGGAATTCCGTCCGATGGCGGCTCTCCTCGGCGCAAGGCCCGGATCCACAGCAGCAACGGACCGGAGCCGTCGTGCGGCAAGAGGGTGAGCCTGGCATCGCCGAAACCGGTGGGGATCGCGTGGACGGTCGACGGATCACGGAGTGCGGGCCGTCGCGGTGCTTGTGCTGGCTGTCGCGCGGCTTGTGCGGGCGGACTCGGTACTGGCGACGGCGCTACGGGCACCAGCCGGCCAGGGCCGCCGGCGGGGTCCAGGCGCGAGGTGGCCCAGGACAGTCCGTGCTCGTCCGGACCGGTGCCGGCCGGGTGGACGTGCCCGAGCACCAATCCGTCCGGACGCGCGACCAGGGAGCGGACCAGCAGAGTGGGCCCCACGATCTCCGGGGCCGCGTCCTGTGGTGCGAGCAGAGCGAGGCGGGTGCCCACCGTGCGGACGAGCTCGTCCTGGCCCGGCTCGAATCCGACGAACGCCGGTCCCGTGGCCTCGAAGACCGCCGGCCGCCACACGGGTTGCTCCGCGGGGTTCCGCTGCGGGGCCGGCATCAGCAGTGCCAGGCGCCCGTCCGCGTACCAGGCGAGCGGTGGCAGTCCCGGTTCAGTGAGACCGGTCGCCGCGCGCGTCTGCGGGTAGCGGCGGACCGTACGCTCCGCGAGGTCGGCGATCCACGGATGGGCGAGGTGGTCGTCGTCCACCGCGAGTCCCGCCACCAAGGGCCTGTGCGGATGCCACACGAGCGGGATCGGCAGGACGTCGGCGACCGGCAGTTCCCAGCCGTCGTCCGGTCTCCCCGTGGTGAAGAACTCGATCCGCAAGGGCCTGGCCCGGCCCGGCACGGCTCCCGCCAGTGCGGGATCGAGGACGAGGGTGCGCCAGTGAACCGGCGAGGGGTGGCGTTCGGCGACGGGCGGATGGACGGGCGAGGTCACCTCGGCCCACCTGTGTCCGTCCGGGCCCTGGTCCCGGCGCCGCCGCGTGCGGTGGAGGTCAGCGGGCACGGCCGGCCGCCTGGACGGAGGCGAGGGTGATGCCGTCGATGAGGGCCTTGACGGCCCCTATGCCGGACGCGGGGGCGCACACGGGTTCACCGGCGTCGTCGAGGCCGATCGCGCAGGGCACGCCGAGTCCGTGCATGACCCCGGGGAGCTCTGCCTCCTTCGCCACGGTGATCATGCTGACGGCGGCCAGCCGCTCTGGTTCGACGGCGGCCAGGAGGTGCTTGAGCGAGCGGCACGACGGGCAGTCGTCGGCGACGTACAGCCGGACCGTGCTGACGTGTTGTGCACAGGGTGGGGTGTTCGCCGCGTCCGAGGCCCGGCGCCGGTCGGCCGCCAGGAGGGCGATCAGGGTGAGCGCCGCGGCGACAGCGGTGGCAGCCGCGCGTGGCAGCGGCTTCGCACCCGCTGCCGCGTCGGACAGGATGAGCACGGCTGCCGCGAGCACTGCGGCCGCGGCGTTCGCGCCGATGTGGGCACGGCCCACGGCGGCGAGCCGGGCCAGGCCGAAGCAGGCGCACTTCTGGCCCCGGGCGCTGACGGCGACTGCGGCGAGGGCGACGTACGCGAGGAGTGCGACGGCCGCGGCCCAGCGCACCGGGAGCAGCAGCACGGCGCCGGTCGCGGCGAGTTCGGCCGCACCGACCAGACGGGGGCCGTGGGGCGCGGCCAGGATGCCGGAGCGGATGGGCCACGACAGCTTCTCCGGGGCTGTGACCAGCTTGGCCGCGCCGGCCACGGCGAGCGGCCCGGCGGTGGCGGCGAGGGCGAGATCCGCCGGCCGGACGCCGAGGAGCGGACCGTCCGCGAAAGCGGCCAGGGCTGTCAGGGCTGTGGACATGGTCAGGAACTCCGATCCGGTACGAGCCAGCCGGCCGCGATCAGCTGAGCGGTGAAGCGGGCCACGGGCGCGCCCGCCTCGGGCGGCGGGACGCCGACACCGAGCAGCCGGCCGAGGATTTCGGCGTCGCGCTCCCCGCAGTCGCTCACGGCGAGGCTGGATCCGGCGGCGAGCACGGCGCCGCCGAACGGCAGTGGTGTGAGGGTGACTCGCTCACCGAGCCGCAAGGGGGTGCCTGGCGGGGGCAGTTGCGGGAGCGGGGGCGGCGTGGTGGAGGGTGTGGTCGTCATCAGCGCTCCCTCAGCCAACGGTCCAGCCAGACGAGGCGCAGCAGGGGCAGGGCCTGGGTGGCGAGGGAGCGGCCGTCGCGCAGGCTCGCCACGATCAGCCGGGGCTCCAGCAGGCCCAGGTCCCCCAGAGCACATTCGCGTTCCAGCTCGGACGTGATCTTCTTGCGTTCCCGGTGGAGATGGGCCGCCGCTCCCAGCCGCAGCCAGTGTCCGGGGGAAGCCGCGCGTAGATCGGTGACACCCGCCCGCTCGACCGCGCGCCGCAGCGGCAGATGGTTCTCGAACGCGCCCCGGCGGATCCGGCCGAGCTTGTGGGGTGGCAGGGCGGCAGCCGCGGCGAGCACGCCGAGGTCCATGGCGGGGAGGACGGCACCGGCCACGCCCTGTTCGGCCAGACCGCCGACGAGTCGGCCGACTACGGGTTCCTCGGCGTCGAGCTGGTCCTGCCAAACCGCCATCGCACCACGGTGGGCCGTCTCATAGGCCTGTCTGCCCTCGTCGGTCAGCCAGGGAAGCTTCGTGCCACCGGTCGGTGACGGCGGTGGGGGCGCGCCCAGCTGCTGCGCGTCGGGACCGCTGCCTGCCGTGTCGCGCCGACCGGGGGTGTAGACGACGCGGTTGTCGAGCAACTCCCGGGCTTCGGCGAGGGTGCTGAGGGTCCCGGAGATGTGGAACGGTTCGCAGCCGAGCAGCCGCCACGCCTTCGTGCCCCGCGGCACGTCGGGAAGCTTGACGGAGACCAGCGACTCCAGCAGCGCCCCGGAGACCAGGGGCAGTCCGGTGTCGGCGGCGAGAGCGGCGTACAGCCGGGCGGGGACCTCGAAGTCCGGGAGCGGAGGCAGGTGTTCGGCGCCGCTGACCGTGTGGTGGTCGAGCAGCTCGTGCAGGTCGAGGGCGACCCTGCGCGACTCGACACCGGGTACGGGCGCCTCCGGTGGCCGCGTGCCCCGCGGGCCGAAGCCGGGCAGCCCGAAATCGGCGTGCACGAGGTGGGCGCGATGGCCGGCGGCCGCGGCGAGCACGGCGAGGTAGGCGGAGGCCAGACCACCGCTGTAGGCGAGGCCGTACTCGTCACCGGCCGAGGCCAGCACCCGCGTCACCGCATGGGACAGGTCTCCGTCCGCCGCCGGTAGTGCGACGCGCTCGCGGGTCACGGTGACCCCCCGGGCGTCCACCCGGATGCGGGTGCCCGCGGTCATCCTCCGGACGCCGGACAGAGGCGTCCCGTCGGGGGGCGAGGCCTGGCCGTGCAGCATGGCGAGCAGTGCCCCGGGCTCGGGCTCCACGCGCCCGCCGGGCGGCAGGAACGCGGCGAGGTCCCCTCCCCATTCGAGGCGTCCGGGGCGCGCCCGGAAGTAGACGGGACGCACGTCCGGCCGGGGCCGACGCAGTTCGAGCGAGTGGTCCGTGCGGTCGGTCAGGACGCCCAGGGCGGAGGCACCGTCGGGTTCGGTGCAACGCAGAACGGCGCCCGTCATCTCGGCCACGGCCGGCACGGCGCTCATTGGTCCCCCGATCGGTGAACCTCGATGTACTCCTCCCGTACGGGCAGGGAGGTGCTGACCACCTTTCCGTCGCACTCGACCCAGGCGTAGAAGCCCGCGGGCGGGGAGGCGGGGACGACTTCGCGGCCGAGGTGGAAGGTGGCGGGCAGCCCGACTCCGCGCAGGCCCGCGGTGAGGTAGACCGCGTCCTCGACGGGGTCGAGGAAGCCTGTCGTGAGGCGTTGCGCGACGCGAAGCCACGCAACGGCCCGGCCGACGGCCCGCGGCGTGGGCCGCAGGTCTCCGCGCCCGGCGGGCCACCGGTCGATCTGGTAGATGCCGCCTCCCGCGCGTGCCGCCGCCAGGAAGGCAGCCGCTTCGCGTGCGGACCGTGGCACCGCGAACAGTCCTGTCGCCATGCGTATCCGACCTTCCGATCCCCCGTCCCCGTTTCGAGCGGGACGGACCTGAAGCGGAATCCGCCGGACCGCCGCACGGGCGCCCGCTTCCGCCGTCCGGCGGATTCCACTCGTTCATGTCACAAGACCGCGTTCACCGGAGGCCGGTGCGACCGCGGCGGGGCGCCTGTTTACGCGTAACGACAGGTCCACCACTCGCAGATGAGGCCGACCGACTCGTTGCAGCAGTCCGAGTCCCACCAGCAGCTGTATCCCGCCATGCGGCACTCCTCGGCGACCGCCGTGGGCTCCGAGTAGAGGTGCTGCTGCAGACCGTTGCTGGCGAGTTGCGAGGCAATCGAAGTAACCGGCACAGTTTTCCCCTTTCTGATGAGAATGGCGCCGTGATCCGAATGGACAAGCACGGCATCCAAATTCCGACGAGGGGAACGCTAGCCACAGCACGACGGAGCACGGAATAGGAGAAGGTCCGGAATCGTGTCCGGGACAGAACGGGACAGCCCGCAGGCCGACTCCCGGCAATGCGCCACGTTCGGACATGCCGCCAAATGCGTTGACTCGACCGAGGACAGCCAACTACCGTGCCTCATTTACGAAGACGTACTTCGAGTTTCTCGCACGCACGGGGGTGTGGCGCAGGTATGCGGCAAGTCACGGGGGAGCTGTTCGGAATCGTCGGCCGACGACGGGACACGGGGACGGAGGTACTGCTCCTCCCGGGTCCCGACGGCTGGTCCCTGCCCCGGCTGCACCACCGCGACCCACCTGCCGCGCACGCCGAGATCGCCGGGCGCTTCGGCCTCACCGTCACCACACGCGACTGCCTCGAACAACGCGACGCCCAGGCCAGGGCCGGGGCGCGCTACTACGTCCACGAGGTCCACACCGACCCGACGGCCTCCGACGCCACCTCCCCCAGAGACGCGGGTGCGCCTCACGGGCCTACGGACGGCCGCTGGTTCGGGGCTGCGGAGCTGGCCGGCGCGGCCCTGGATTCCGGCCAACGCCAGGTTCTGGAACGGTGCTTCGCGGAGGCCACGGACACCGCCCCGGCCTCAGGGGCCAAGGCGGGCCTGCCGTGGACCCGCGAGGGTTGGTACGCGACGGCGGCGGCCTGGGCCGACGAGCAGCTGCGCCGCGCCGGGATCACCCCCGTCGGCCCACCCGAGCAACCGTTTCTGCGAGCGTGGTCGTTCCAGTTGCGGATCCCCGTGGCGCACGGGGCGGTGTACTTCAAAGCCTCGCCGCCGGTCTTCGGACACGAGGCCGAGGTGACGCGGCTGCTGTCGGACCGATTTCCAGCCGGTATCCCCCGAGTTCTGGCCACCGACGTGAAACGGCACTGGATGCTGACCGATGACTTCGGTCCCGTGCACCGCCCGGCTTCCGCCGAGGCCGTCGAGGGGTATGTGCGCATGGTTCCTCAACTGGCCGCAATTCAGCGGTTTACCGAGGACCACACCCGGGCATTGGTCGCCGCTGGATGCCCGGATCACCGTACAGCCAGGCTTCCTGAACTCCTCGCGGAACTGATCGAGGACAATGAGCGGCTCGAATCAGCCGAAAGACATCGGCTTGCCGACTACGTCCCGTATTTCCGCGACCTCTGCGCGGAGCTGGAAAGCGCGGGTGTCCCGGACTCCCTGGTCCATCTGGACATCTGGCGCGGAAACTTCATCGACCGGGACACGGGACCGCTCCTCTTCGACTGGGCGGAAAGCGTGCTCGGTCATCCCTTCATCTCGCTCGACGTGGCCCTTCGGGACCTGAGGTCGGCGGCACCCGGCGACGCGAGCGCCGTACGGCGCGTGACCGACGCCTACCTCCGCCAGTGGTCCGACCTCGTTCCGATGGAGCGCCTCGTGCGAGCCGCCCGGCTCGCCCCGACCGCCGGCATCGTCAGCCGCGCACTGTTGTGGCAGGACGCGCTCAAGGCTCTGGACCCGGAACGGGCCCGCCCGTACGCGGGGACGGTCGCGGCCCAGCTGCGCGAGCTGCTGCCCGACTCCGGCTGACCCCCGGCAACGCCGACCCCCCACCCCCACCGGCTCGCTCCCCTCTCCGCGCCCGTTCGCGTCGACGCGCGGGCGCGCGGTGCCGACGCGAACGTGAGCATGCGCTCACGGCCGCCCCGTCGGCACTCCCCCCACCCTCAAGGAGAATCGATGCCCCGCCCGTTACCCCTGCTCCTCGCGGCCGCCCTCACCACGGCGGCACTCCTCGTGCCGCCGGCCGCCGCCGCACCCCAGGACGGCGGAGCCCCCTCCAGCGCCGCCCAGTGGCAGGACTGCGCGAAGCTCATCGGCATCCCCGTCGACGCCTCCGTCGCGGACTGCGCCGTTCAGCACGTACCCCGCGACCACTCCCGCCCATCCGACGGCACCGTCGCGATCGTGATGCTGCGCCGCCGGGCGACCGACCCGGCGCACCGCGAGGGCACGTTGTTCGTCAATCCAGGAGGGCCCGGCGCCTCCGGGCTGCACACCGCCTACCGAGCGGAACGCTTTCTGGACCCCGAGGTGCTCGCCCGCCACGATGTCATCGGCTTCGATCCGCGCGGGGTCAACACCAGTTCCGCGCTCAAGTGCTACCTCAGCCAGGAGGAGTACCTCGCCGACGCGGCCGGCCGCACTCCCGTGCCGGTCGGTGCGGACGAGACCGCCCGGACCCTGCGCTCGACCGCCGACTACACGCAGGCATGCGCCCGCAACGCCGGTCCCCTGCTGGCCCACACGACCACCCTCAACACCGCTCGCGACCTGGAGGAACTGCGCCGCGCCATCGGCGTCGAGCAGCTCGGCTACGTCGGCTTCTCGTA
Organism: Streptomyces sp. NBC_01351; assembly: GCF_036237315.1. GTDB lineage: Bacteria > Actinomycetota > Actinomycetes > Streptomycetales > Streptomycetaceae > Streptomyces. The sequence goes on from NZ_CP108356.1 coordinate 2,124,182, forward strand.
CGGCACCCTCCTCGGCGCCACGTACGCCAACCTGTATCCGCAGCGGGTCAAGGCCATGGTCCTCGACGGCAACGTCGACCCGGCACTGCGTTCGGCCAACGGCATCGAGTACGACCGTCGGCGCGCGGCCGGAACCGAACTCGCCTTGAAGGAGTTCATCCGCCGATGCGCCGTGGCGGACGGCGCCTGCCCGTTCGGCGGCGACGACGACATCGATCCGCAGCGGACGTTCGACCGCATCCGCGACCGGCTGCGCACCGCGCCCCTGACGATGCCCGACTCCACCACGATGACGTTGAGTCGTTTCACCGCCGTCGTGGCCGATTCGCTCGCCACACCCTCCCGGCACGCCGCGCTCGCCCGCACCCTCGCCGAGCTGGACCGGGCCGTCGACGCCGCGCCGTCGGCCCGTACTGCCGAGACGCCGGAGGCCGTCGCCCCGTATCGCGGCGACGACTCCGAGACGGCGTACAACTGCCTCGACAAGCCCTACCCGCCCACGCCCGCGTTCTGGCCCGCACTGGCCGCGCGGTGGGAGCGGGAATCCCCCACCTTCGGCCGGATGACCGCTTTCGAATCGCTGCCGTGCGCTACGTGGCCCGTCCGGTGGTGGGAGAGCGACCGGTACACGGGGCCGTGGAACCGGCCCACGGACCAACCCGTTCTGGTGGTCGGCAACCGCTTCGACCCGACGACGCAGTACCGCTTCGCCGAACGCATGGCCGCCGCCCTCGGCAACTCCCGGCTCGTCTCCGTCGACATGATCGGCCATACGGCACTGGGTCTGAGCCGCTGCGTCGACGACATCACCACGGCCTACCTGCTCGGCCGCGGCGCGCCCCCGCGCGGCGCCGCCGACTGCCGGCCCGACACCGAGCCCTTCTGACGAGTTCCGAACGCCGCGCCACAGATCACGCACTGCGAGGGAGTACACGTGTTACCCGATCGTTCGCCGTCGTCCGCCTGTACCCCGCCGGAGCCCGGTGATGCCCGCACTCCAGGGGAGTTCAACGCCATGCTCCGGCTGCTCAAGGAAAGCGCGGGACTCACCTTCCGCCAGTTGGAGAACCGTGCCGGCCGGGCGGGCCGGCGGCTGCCCCGCTCCACCATCGCCTCCGCACTGACCCGGACCACCCTGCCCCGCGAGGAGTTCACCGAGGCTCTCGTCTCCGCCTGCGGCCTGGACGCGCGGCCCTGGCTGGCCGCGCGTCGCCGACTCGCGTGCGCGCAGCCCCCACAGCCCACCGCGGCGGCCGTGGTCCCCGCCCGAACCACATCGCTCCGCCCCGCATTGATACCCCGTCAGCTGCCCTTCTGTCCGCCCGACCTGACCGGCCACGAGCATCGGCTCGCCGACTTGATCGCCCTACTGACCGACCCGCGCTCTCCGGCACCCTCAGCCGTCATCAGCGGTCCGCCGGGGGCGGGGAAATCGGCCCTCGCAGTACGGGCCGCGCACCGAGTGGCCGCTCACTACCCGGACGGGCAGCTCTACGTACAACTGCGCGGCACGACTCCGCACGCCGAGCCCCTCACACCGGCGGAGACGATCGCCAGGCTCCTGCGTGGCCTGGTCATGCCCGTTCCCGCACCGCCCCACGACGCCTCGGAGACGGCCGCCCTGCTCCGGTCGGCACTCACCGGCCGCCGCATGCTCATCCTGCTGGACGACGCGGCGTCGGCAGCGCAGGTGCGCCCCCTGCTGCCGACAGGCGGCCACAGCGCACTGCTCGTCACCGCCCGCTCGAGCCTGACCTCTCTGGACGGACCCCGATCCTTCCCGCTCGGAACGCTGCTGCCCGGCGAGGCGTACACCATGCTGGAGCAGCTCCTCGGCAGCGAGCGCGTCGCGCGTGATCCGTCGGCGGCCTTCCGACTGGCCGAACTGTGCGGGTGGCTCCCGCTGGGGCTGCGCGTCGCCGCCGCCCGGCTGACCGCGCGGCCTCGCTGGCCCCTGTCCCTGCTCGTCGACCGGCTCGCCGACGAGAGCACCCGGCTGGACGAACTGCGGGTGGACGAGCTGCAGATCCGGGAGAGCCTCGCCGTCAGCTACCGGGCGCTGCGGCGCACCGACGGCGCGTCGGGCACGGCGGTGCGGGCCTTCCTCCTCTTCGGCTCCATGCGACTTCGGGAAGCCGGAATACCTCTCCTGTCCAAGCTGCTGTGCGTGCCGCTCGCCGAGGCCGAGCGGGCCGCCGAGCGACTTGTCGACTCGAGCCTGGCCGAGAGCACCGGCCCGGGCCGCTACCGAATGCACGACCTCGTCCGTATCTACGCAGGCGAACAGGCGGACCAGGAGCTGCCGGCGGAAGCCCGCGCCAACAGACCGCAGACCCTCGCGGTCGAGCAGCCGCAGAGACTCGTCCGTTGCGATCACGGCTCGGCAGTGGGGCGAAGGTGAAGGACGTTCCCCCGCCCCGTACAGAGCCTGAGCCGTCTTCAACCTCAGGCCTGCTCGCCGAGGCAGCGGATCCCGGACACTGCGTCAGGCAATACGGTGGGCGAGCGCCACGAGCGTCAAGTGTCGCCCGTTCCGCCCACAGCACTCATCGTGCACGCCGACCAACCTGCAGGTCAGGCGCTCTTCGCCACCGGCTCCAGGATCGCCACGCATTCCACGTGGTGCGTCATCGTTTACCCGTCACAAAGGTGCATCCCCGAGAAAGAGCTGGTGAGAGGCCGTTTACCGGCTCCCCACGTGGCCTCCTTGGGGCCCTGAGCGGCAAACGAGCGTCACGAGTCACCGCCGTTTCCCGATGGCCGACCACAGTACTCGCCGTCAACTGAGAATGCTGCCGGGCGAAGAGCCGAAGGTCGCCGTTCGCCAGACGGCTGGCGCTCTTCACGACCCGTCTACTCGGGTGCGTCCGATCCCGTTGAATGGGAGCCATGAGCAACGCACTGGGTTTCGGAAAGGACGAGCTGCGCCGACTAGCCGGGGCTCGGTCGTTCGAACGCGGCCTCGGATACCTGTCCTGTGTGTCCGCTCTGGAGATCGGAGAGGGGACGATCACCGCGACTGTCGACGGCACGGACGCCTACGAGGTCGAGCTGACAGAGCACGAGGACGGCCTCACCGGGTGGTGCGACTGCCCGTACGGGCAGGCAGGCAACTTCTGCAAGCACTGCGTGGCGGTGGGCCTGGCCGTCCTGCAGCAATCGGAGTCGGTACCGAGGCATCGTGCTGCCGCCGCATCCCGCGGCCAACAGCTCACCACCTGGCTGGAGACCCGCAGCCGGGACGAACTCCTGTCCCTGGTGAAGGAGCACATCGCAGCCGACCACGACCTGCGCCGTCGGCTGGAACTGCGTGCGTCCGCCGCCGGCGAAGATCCCGGCGCCGTACGGGAGCGCATCCTGGCGATGCTCGACACGCGGCCCTTCGCCCAGTACGGATACGTCGAGTACGCGGACGCCCGTGCCTACGGGCTCCAGGCCGCAGAGGCGGTATCCGCACTGCGCACACTGACGGCGACCGGGAGGGCGACGGAAGCCGTGGGACTGACACGGACCGCGATCGAAGCCCTCGCCCGCACGTACGACGAGATCGACGACTCGGACGGGATCATCGGCGATGTGGCGGCCGGGCTGGCCGCAGCTCACCTCGAGGCCTGCCTGATGTCCCGCCCCGATCCGGAACAGACCGCCGACTGGCTGGTGAATCATCTCCTGAGCGACCTGCGCCACACCACGGACATCCTCTTGTCCGCATACACGGACGTCCTGAAGACGACAGGCTTGACACGGGCACACGAACGGGCCGCGGCAGCCCTGCGCGAGAACCCCAAGGACTGGTCCGCGAGGGACCTCATGGATCAACTGCTGCGCATGGAGGGCAGTGTGGACGCCCTGATCGCCCTCCACGCAGCAGACCTGGCCCCGTCGGGCGCCACCCACCTGCTGATCGCCCAGGAGTTGGAGCGGGCGGGCCGCCCGGCCGAAGCCCTGGAGTGGGCGGAGTCTGGTCTGCGTGAGGCCGAACCCGACCACGGCCCGGATCCCCGCCTGGTGGACTTCGCGTGCGAGCGCTACGCCAGGGCCGGCCGCCCGGCCGATGTCGTGCGGATCCGCCGCGAGGTGCTGCTCCACCGCCGCTCCCTGGCCGCTTACCAGCAGCTGCGTACGGCAGCCCGCACAGCCGACTGCTGGGACGAGCCCGAGCGCACACAAGCACTGGACGCGCTCCGCACAGACGCCCGGCCCCGCAAGAGCCTCGGGCACCCGGGCTCTGCCCTGGTCGGCGCCTTGCTGGACGACGGCGACCACGACGCGGCCTGGGCGGCGGCCACCGAAGGCTACGCCGACGGCAGCCAGCGGCTCACCCTCGCCGACCGCACCCGGGACCACCGCCCCGCAGACGCCCTGGCCGTGTACTACCGACTGATCGGCCCGCTCCTCACCCGCACCGGCGAGGCCGCGTACGAGCACCTGACGGAGCTACTCCTCAGCGCCCGCACCTGCCACCGAGCCCTGGACACAGAGGACGAGTTCACCATCTATCTGGCCGCCCTGCGTACCGCCCAGAAACGCAAGCGCAAACTGACAGCGATGCTCGACCAGCACGGCCTGTAGCACTCCGGCGAGTACGGCCTCGCCCCGGCGGGTCAGCGAGTACTGGAGGTTGCACCCCTCGTACTCCCCGGCTGTGCGGTAGTTTGCGGCGCAGTGGTGGACAACGATCAGCAGCCGACCAAAAGCCCTGAGCATCACGTCGGCGTCCTGGTAGGCCGGTCACGCGCATCTGCGGGCTGAACCGGGCATCCCCATGCACCGGGATGCATCGCCCCATGGGCTATATCCGGCCAAGGCGCAGGGACTGTCCCCGGACCGGGCCGGGCGTCGAGCGCCGCCGATACCCTTGATGCGTACGCGCGCGACCATTCGGCAGAGCTTCAAGGCGAGGACCACAGTGCACACAACACCGCTGAGCCCGGATGATCCGGCCGAGCTGGGCGGGTTCACGCTGCTGCGGAGGATCGGCCACGGCGGCATGGGCCAGGTCTACCTCGGCGAGTCCGCCGCGGGCGAGGCCGTCGCGGTGAAGGTCATCAAGCCGACGGTCGTCGACTCGGAGACTCGGCAGCGCTTCGCGCAGGAGATCGAGGTACTCAAGACGGTCTGGGGGCCGCGCGTCGCCGCGTTCGTGAAGGCCGATACGGAGTCGGAGCAGCCATGGCTCGCGACCGAGTACGTGGAGGGCCCCGACCTGCGCCGCCTCATGGACACGCGGGGTGTCCTTCCGCCTCTTGCTGCCGCTTCGCTCGGAGCGACCCTGGCCGAGGCGCTGGCCGGAGTCCACAGCCAGGGCCTGCTGCACAGGGATCTCAAGCCGGCGAACATCCTGCTCGGCCCCAACGGCCCCAAGATCATCGACTTCGGGCTCGCCGTCTTCGCCGAGTCCAGCGCCTCCCTGACCGCCCCCAACATGGTGATGGGAACACCGGCATGCATGTCGCCGGAGCAGGCGAACGGGGAGAAGCCGCTGAAGGCCCCGGTGGACGTGTACGCGCTCGGGGCGGTGCTGCTCTTCATGACCACCGGCCACTACCCGTACCAGGCCGATCACGTACAGGTCCTGTTCAGTCAGATCGTCAACCCTGAAAAGACCCCCGACCTGTCAGGAGTCCCGGAGGAACTGGCCGGACTTCTGTCGGCGATGCTCCAGTACGCGCAGCAGGACCGTCCGACGATGGACGAGGTGGTTGCCCAGTGCGTCGCGGTCATCAAGTCCCACGGGGCGACCGTGGCCCAGGCCCGACGGCGGCTGACCTCCCTTACCGCGGTCGCGTACGAACCGCCGGCACCCGACCCGGTACCGGCCCCCTACCCGCCGACGACAACGGCTCCGGCCTCCGCCGAGGCGACGACCGTCCTGGCCCCGGCCACGGGCCCCATGGCCGTGGCACCGACCGTCCCGCTGCCGCAGCAGTCCACCCCGACGCACCCGCCGGCCTACACCCCCACGGTCGCGGTGAGCACCACCGACTCCGAGCCGGGTCCCGGCCCCGTGGACGTCGCCGTACCACCGCCGAACCTCGTGCCTGCGCCTGCGCCGATCACCACGCCACCTGTCGGCCCGCGCCGATCCGCCGCCGCGCGCCGCATCGCGTCCCAGTTGCGCGAGACGTACGCGTCGGCAGCGCCGTTCTGAGCCGGGCGCGATCCGACGGGGCGAGCCGGACAGAGGTGACAATCGTTTCTTGTCCCTGGCCGCAGACCGCCCGAAGATCTACACAGTTCAGCATCCATCAGGAGGTACCGCGGGTGACCGCCCAGCAGTCCAGTCGGCAGCCCGCCCCGGGCACCGGCACGAGTCTCCCGCCCGGCGCACAGATCGTCGTACGCGACGAGGAATGGCTGGTCAAGAACGTCACCCGGACCGACCACGACGGCGACCGGATCGAGGCCGTGGGGGTCTCCGAGTTCGTCCGTGATCAGGAGGCCGTGTTCTTCACCGGCCTGGAGCGCACCCGCGACGGCGCACCAGGCATCGAGCTGATGGACCCCGCCAAGACCACCCTGATCAGCGACGACTCCCCCAACTTCCGCCGCAGCCGGGTCTTCCTCGAGGCGATCCTCCGCAAGACGCCGTTGCCCCAGTCCGAGCGTGGGCTGGCCCTTGCCGACAGCTTCCTCCTCGACCCGCTTCCGTACCAGCAACGACCGGCTCAGCTCGCTCTCTCCGGCCGGAACCTGCGCCCCCGCATGCTGATCGCGGACGTCGTCGGGCTCGGAAAGACCCTGGAGATCGGGCTCACCCTCGCCGAGCTGATCCGCCGCGGCCGTGGCGAACGCATCCTCGTGGTGACCCCGCAGCACGTCCTGGAGCAGTTCCAGCACGAGCTGTGGACGCGGTTCGCGATCCCGCTGATCCGGCTCGACTCCGCGGGCATCGAACGGATCCAGCGGGAGATCCCGGCGGGCCGCAATCCCTTCACGTTCTTCAAGCGCGTGATCGTCTCGATCGACACCCTCAAGAACACCGATCAGTACAAGCACCACCTGGAGCACATCCGGTGGGACGCCGTCGTCATCGACGAGTCGCACAACCTGATCAACCGCGGTTCGCTGCGCAACCAGCTCGCCCAGCTCCTGGCCCCGCAGACCGACGCCCTCATCCTCGCCAGCGCCACTCCGCACAACGGCAACGCCCGCTCCTTCGCCGAGCTGATCGCGCTGCTCGACCCGGCGGCGATCCGCGACCCGGAGCGGTACTCGGCCGAGGACATCAAGCACCTGTTCATCCGGCGCACCAAGGTCAGCGCCGAAGTACGGGAGAAGATGTCCGGCCAGTGGGCCGACCGGGGCCCCTCCGAGTCGGTGCACAGCCCGGCGACCCCGGCCGAGGAGAAGATCTTCGAGGAGCTGTCCCAGGTCTGGCTGCCGGCCGAAGGCAGCTCGGTGAGCGACGTACCTCTCTTCCCGTACACCCTGCTCAAGTCCTTCCTCTCCTCGCATGCCGCCCTGAGCTCGACGGTCGAAGCCCGCATCAAGACGCTGATGAAGAAGGACGCCCCGGAGGCGACGGGCGCCGAACTGGCCGCGCTCCAGCGACTGCGGGATCTGACGGCCGGGATGACCGAGCAGGACTCGGCCAAGTTCACGGCCCTCGTCGAGCAGTTGAAGGCGATCGGGGTCGGGCCGCGCAGCGAGACGCGGGTCGTGGTCTTCTCCGAGCGGGTCCAGACCCTGGAGTGGCTGCGGTCCACCGTGCCGGCCGCGCTCGGCTTCAAGGGCAAGGCCCTGGAGGAAGCGGCCCGTGTGATGCACGGCGGCCTCTCCGACGAGCAGCAGATGCAGTGCGTCGAGGACTTCGGTCTCGCCGACGCACCCGTACGCATCCTCTTCACCGGCGATGTGGCCTCCGAGGGCGTCAACCTGCACCGGCAGTGCCACCAGCTCATCCACTACGACGTCCCCTGGTCCCTGATCCGCATCGAGCAGCGCAACGGCCGTATCGACCGGTACGGGCAGGCCCACAAACCGCAGTTCCGCGCCCTGATCCTGACCAGCGACGTGGACGGCGCGAAGGATGACCGCACGGTCGCCGAGCGGCTGCTGGAGCGGGAGGACGAGGCGCACCGCTCGCTCGGCACGGCGGAGGCAGTCTCTGGTCTGTACCGCGCGGAGGCCGAGGAGAAGTCGCTGATCCAGGACCTCCTCAAGGGCCGCACGGTCGACGAGTCCCTCCAGCACACCGCCGAGGAAGCGGGCGGGGCGGACGACTTCCTGGCCGACTTCTTCGCCCAGGTCGACGACACGACCGAGCCCGCCGCGGACGCTGCCGCATCAGACGATTCCTCGGCTGCCCCTCCCCAGGCGCATGTGCCCCGCCTCTTCACGACGACGCGCGAGTTCGTCGACGAGGCGGTCCGGGAGGTCTTCCCGGATGCCCAGCAGTCCCTGGGGATGGACCGCGACCCCGAGAACGGCCTGATCTCGTTCAAGCCCCCGGCGGACCTGGTGCACCGGCTGAAGGCGCTGCCGCCCGACTACCGCCGCGAGCAGCGCCTCAGCGAGCGCCTGCTGGTCACCCTCAACCGCAAGCTCGCCGACCGCTCCCTCGTACGCGCCCGGGAGTCCGGCACCTCCAGCTGGCCGGAGATCTCCCTGCTCACCGACCTCCATCCGGTGGTGGAGTGGCTGACCGACAAGGTCCTCGTCAAGCTGGGCCGCCAGGAGGCCCCGGTCATCACGGCCGATGTCGAGGAACCCGTGTACCTCGTACAGGGCATCTACTCCAACGCGCTCGGCCGCCCGACGGTCGTGAAGTGGATGGCCGTGACGGGCGAGGAGGTCACGGACGACATGGTGGGGACGCTGCGCGAGGCCGGCATCGGCCCGACGATGGCCAACCCCCTGCGCCGCCACGACGTGGACGGCCTGCGGGCGGGCATCCCGGACGCGCTGGAGGCCGCGGAGGCCTTCCTGTCGCGCCACCGCTCCGATTGGGACGAGGCCCTCCTCGCCCCGATCGAGGAGTACCGGCAGCGGCTGGGCAAATGGGAGCAGTCCACCCTCGCGGGCGAGGAGACCAAGGACGAACTCTCCCGCCTCGCCGACTCCCTGCTGACGACGGGCCGCCCGATGCTGCGCGTCCTGGCCGTCCTCGATTCCGCCCACGACGGCTCCGTCGCACAGGCCTAGGAGAAGCAGAACCACATGACGTACGACTCCCTGGTCAACCGCGGCGAGTACTTCTCCGCGCACTACCTGGCCGAGGTCTTCCCGAAAGACCTGAAGTCCGGTCTGCTGGCGGCCTGGAAGGCCCGCGAGGAGGAGGCCAAGTCCTCGTCGGACCCCGAACAGGAGCAGGAAGCGGACCCTCAGGCGCTCCCGGTCACTCCCCGCCTGGGTCTGCGCGCACTGCGCCGTCCGTACTTCCGTACGCGCGCCTTCTTCGCGGAGGCGGCGGCGGGCGCGGCTGACGACGCGACGACGTACGACGCCCCCGAGTGGCGTGAGCGCGCCGCTTCCCTCAACGCCTCGGTGCTCCGCTCCCTGGGCTACGACGCCAAGCCGCAGACCCTGACGGTCACGCGGGCGGACCACACGTACGAGATCCCGGTCGCGCACGCCGAACCAGGCTTGGTGGCCGTCGACTGCGGCTGGGCGGCCGAACCCGACGCGGCCCTGGACCCGGACGGCCCCGGCCGCCTCCTGATCCCCATCGCGCTGGACGCGTCCACCTCCCTCCGCACGGGCTCGAAGCTGGCCTCGTTCCTCTTCGCAAGCGAGGACGCGCCGCGGTACGTGCTGCTGCTGGCCGGCGGTGTGATCGTCCTGGCGGACCGGGCGGCGTGGGGCGAAGGCCGCTACCTGGCCGCCTCGCTGGACACGGCCCTGGACCGCAACAACACCAAGGACGGCCAGGAACTCGACACCCTGGCGGCTCTCTTCGGCGCGGACTCCCTCCGCACGCCGGAGGAGGGCGGCGAGAACCCCCTCGCAGGGCTCGTCGACAAGTCGACGAAGCACGCGGTGGGCGTCTCCTCCGAACTCCGCGACGGCCTGCGCGAATCGGTGGAGCTCATCGCGAACGAGGTCCTGGAACGAATCACCAGCCATGAAGACGTCCGCCTGGAGGACGTGAAAGAGCTCCCGGAACTCTCCCGACAGCTGACCCGCGAGTCGCTCCGCTATCTGTACCGCATCCTGTTCCTCCTGTACGCGGAGGCTCGCCCCGAGCTGGGCATCCTGCCGTCGGACTACCCGGAGTACCACCAGGGGTACGGGCTGGGCCGGCTCGGCGAACTGGTCGCGGAACGGGACCTGGTGGGCGAGAAGGCCCGCGAGGGCGTGTACCTGTACGAGTCCCTGGACCTGCTCTTCAGCAAGGTCCAGGAGGGCTACCGCCCGCGCCGTACGCACGGGGTGGCGGAGAAGGAGTCCGAGACTGCGACATCCGAAGACATCGGCCTCCGCTTCGAGCCGCTCCACTCGAAGCTCTTCGAGCCGGAGTCGATCCGCCTGATCGGCGCGGAGTCTGTCAAGGACCCCCGCCACGACGACGACACGGACGGCGAGCCCCGCTACCTGGACACGCGCCTGCGCAACGCGACCCTGTACAAGGTCCTGCGGAAGCTGATGCTCACCCGGGGCAAGAAGGGCGAGCGCGGCGGGTTCATCTCGTACGCGCAGCTCGGCATCAACCAGCTGGGCGCGGTGTACGAAGGCTTGATGTCGTACGCAGGCTTCATCGCCGGCGAGGAGTTGTACGAGGTCGCGAAGAACGGCGACCCGAAGGACGGCTCCTGGCTGGTCCCCGCCTCGAAGGCCGACGAGTACGCGGATTCGGTCTTCGTCCGCCGCCGCGACGAGGAGACAGGCGCGGACGTCCGGGTCCGCTACCGCCCGGGGTCCTTCGTCTACCGCCTCTCGGGCCGCGACCGCCAGACCTCGGCTTCGTACTACACCCCGGAATCCCTCACAAAGGTCACCGTTCAGCTCGCCCTCCAGCACCGCCTGGACCAGGACGACACGGTCACGGAGGCCCGCGAACTCCTGGACTGGAAGATCTGCGAGCCGGCCCTGGGCTCGGGCGCGTTCTTGAACGAGGCCATCAACCAGGTCGCGGCGGAGTACCTGCGCCGCCGCCAGGAGGAGACCGGCCAGGCGATCGACACCGAGCAGTACCCGGTGGAGTTTCAGAAGGCCAAGGCGTACATCGCGCTGCACAACGCGTACGGCGTGGACCTCAACTCGACCGCCGTCGAACTGGCCGAGGTCTCCCTCTGGCTCAACACGATGCACCCGGGCATGGAGGCCCCGTGGTTCGGTCTCCACCTGCGCCGCGGCAACTCCCTGATCGGCGGCCGCCGCGAGATCTACTCCGCGGAACGACTGAAGAAGGGCGGCTGGCTGGGCACCACCCCGGAACGCTTCCCCCTCACGGAAGCTGCGTCCGGCCTCCCCTCCGGCTCGGTCCACCACTTCCTCCTCCCGGCGAAGGAGTGGGGCGCGGTCGCCGCCGAGAAGGAGGCGAAGGCCCTCGCGCCGGCGGAAGCAAAGGCCCTGGCCGCCTGGCGCAAGGCGATCACGAAGTCCCCGAGCGCCAAGCAGACGGCCCGCCTCCAGGGCCTGGCGCGTCGCGCGGAGTACCTGTGGCAGCTGGTGGTCCGCCGCCTGGAGATCTCAGAACGCGACATCAGCCGCAAGATCGACGTCTGGGGAGCCGAACCGGAGTGGCTCCGCCAGCCGGTCGAGGCGATCCAGCGCGAGGACGTCCTGGCCGACCTTGAGGCGGTGGACACCCCGTACTGGCGCCTGAAGACCCTGATGGACGCCTGGTGCGCCCTGTGGTTCTGGCCGGTCCAGGAGGCCTCGCTCCTGGACGGCACGAACCCCCGCTACCGCCACGCAGCGGAACTGGCGGAACAGTCGGTGGCGTACGAGGCTGCGGTGTCGGAGCCGGAGGACGATGACTCTGGCGTCCTCATGTCCTGGGAGGAGGAAGCCCTCCCCGGCTTCGACACCGAGGCCAAGCAGCTCTCCCTCACCCAGGACGCGGTCGATAAGCGCCGCATGGGCCGCCGCAAGGAGGCCATCACCGAGCAGCGCCGCGCGGTCATCCCCCTGGCGAATCTGGACGACTGGCTCGACTTCGCGGAGTCGCTACTGGGCACGCAGGACGTCCCGTCGGAGTCCCTGATCGCCGAGTTCGAGTCCCTGACGGAACTGACCCCGTACGAGGACGCCCTCCCGGACCTCATGGGCATGGACCGTTCGTACTGGCTGGAGTCCCGCTTCCCCTGGGCAGCCCAGTCGAAGAACATCGCCACCCAACAGGGCTTCTTCCACTGGGAGCTGGAGTATGCCCAGGTTTTCGAGCAGGGCGGCTACGACCTCCAGGTAGGTAACCCACCTTGGGTCCGTCCCGACTGGGATGAGCGCACAATACTGGCCGAGCTGGATCCATGGTTCTCACTCACGGACAAGCCAGACATGACAGAGTGGCGTGAGCGGAAAGAGGAAGCGCTTGAGGCGCATAAAGGGAATTCATTCTTCCTAAACGAGCTCTCAACTAATTCCGGCACAGTAGCAGTACTTGGAAGCGAATCCACGTACCCCTTGATCGCCGGAACCCGCGCCAACCTCTACCGTGCATTCATGTGCCAGACCTGGAAGCATTCAAGCTCACCCGGAATTACTGGACTAATCCACCCAGACACCCATTTTAACGGATCCAAGGAAGGCCCGCTCCGGGCGGCGGCCTACGCACACCTACGCCTCCATGCACATTACTGGAATCAGCGCCGCATTTTTGCCGACATTAAGGAAACGCGGCAGTTCTCGACCAACATTTACGGGCATCCAGGTGCCGTAAATTTTCAGCACATGAGTTGGCTTTTCGCGCCCGAAACCCTAGTGGCGTCACTGTCTCACAATGGGGCAGGAGAATCGCCCGGTATTAAACACACTGGCCATTGGGATATCCGCCCTCACCGAGCCCGCCTCGTAAGCGTCAACGATGACCTGCTGACCCAATGGCACGAGCTCTCCGGCGAGACGGCCGAGCCGGCACGGCAGGCTACCATGCTCTATCCGGTAACCGATAACGAACAGGGAGCCATCACTGCACTCTCTTCGTTTAGACACCGACTAGGGGCGCAACACCCTCGAATCACCGTCGGAATGTTCGAGAATCTGGCCACGAAGAAACTCGGACTATATCGCCACGCTACGGGCGCCCCCTCCGCACTTTCGGAGGCTATCCTCCAGGGCCCCCATTTCGGCATCGCCACCCCGTTCGAGAAGCAGCCGAATATTCCACTGCGAAATCGCAACGACTACGAAATCTGGGACCTAACACAACTCCCCGTGGACGTAGTCCCTCGCACTAATTACGTGCGCGCATGCGAACCAGAGCGCTATCTCAGCGTCCAGGACCAATGGAATAGCGTCCCGTACACGAAATATTTCCGCCTTGCTTGGCGACGCATGGTCCCCTTTGATACCGAGCGCAGCCTGTTCGCAGCGCTCATCCCGCCAGGCCCGGCACACCTCGACACAGTGCGGTCAATGGCACTCACCAATAATCTCGCGACCACCTTGAATGCCGGCTTCTGGGCTGCTCTCCCACTCGACTACCTGCTCCGCATCACGAGCCGTTCTGATCTGGTAGTTACGGACGCACTCAAGATGCCCGCACCTGCCGCGAATCACCCTCTGGCATCGGCACTCCTTCTTCGCACACTGCGCCTGAACTGCCTGACCAACGCCTACGCTCCCCTTTGGGAGGAGCTGTTCCATGCAACCTGGCCACATTATGAGGATTGGGCACACTCTTGGCCGAATCTGTCTCCTCTCGCGCAGCACCTAGCATCGACCTGGATGCACAGCAGTCCGCTTCGCAGTGAGTACGAGCGGCGCGCCGCGCTAGTCGAATTGGATGCCCTCGTCTCCGTCTGGCTCGGCATCACCGCCGATCAACTGACCACGATCTATAGGTCACGCTTCTACATCCTCGCCCAACGGGAGTCGGAGATGTATTTCGACGCCAGCGGCCGCAAGATCGCAGCTAGCCACCACACCTATGGGTTTGGCCAGACCAAGGAGACCTACCCCGCCCTCCTCGACCACCTGGACAACCCGGCCAGCATCCCGCCCCCGGAGGGGTACACCGCGCCCTTCTACAAAGCCGACCGGGAGACCGAGATGCGGGCCGCGCACGCGCACTTCTCCGCTCGGCTCGACGCGGAGATCGCCGCCGGACGGTGGACACCGCCTGTGAAGGCTGACGCGTAGGAACACGAACGGGCCGCGCCAACCGAGGTTGGCGCGGCCCGTGTTGTCGTGCAGGTCAGTGGGAGGCGAAGGCGACGAACGTCGCCCACTGCTCCGCCTCAAAGCTCAGCATCGCCCCGGCCTTGTTCTTCGAGTCGCGGACGTGGACCGAACCGACGCCGTTCGCCACCTCCACGCACTCTCCGCCCTCGCCGCTGCTGTAGCTGCTCTTGAACCAGGCCGATTCCGGCACGGCCCGCACAGAGTCTTCGACGTTCATGTCTCTCCCAGCAACTTCTCGACAACGGCCAGCGATTCGCGCGGAGTGAGGGCCTGGGCTCTGAGGAGTCCGTACTGCTCCTCGATCTCCCGCACCGAGTTCCGCTCCGTGTGGAGACGGCTGTCCTTGAGGACCTCCACGTAGGCGATCCTCCGCCCTTCCCTCGTCTCGATCAAGGTGAACGGACCAGCCAACCCTGCGTGCTCCTCACGCTCGGTCGGCATCACCTGGATCTCAACGTTGCGGCGATGCCCCACCAGCAGCAAGTGTTCCAGCTGGCCCCGCATCACGTCCTGCCCACCCAGGGGGCGCCGCAGCACGGACTCCTCGACGACAAAGCTGATGGTGGGCATCGGCGTCCGGGAGAAGATCTCCTGCCGGGCCAATCGGGCGGCGACCCGTTCCTCGACGGTCGCCTCATCCAACAAGGGCCGCCGCATCACGAACACCGCCCGTGCGTACTCCGCCGTCTGCAACAGCCCTGGCACCGCCTGCACCGCATACACGTGCAGTTCCACGGCCTCCTTCTCCAACTTCGCCGCGCCCCGGAAGAACGCCGGGTACCGAACCCGCTCGATCTCTTCCTTCATGTCCTTCAACATGCCGCGCGCAGCCAACAGCTCATCCGCCTGGTCGATGAACTTCGCCGGCGGGATCCGCCTCCCCTGTTCAAACGCCGCGATGGTCGACGCCGAGTACCCCGTCCTCGACCCGAACTCCGGTCGCTCCAGCTCCGCCCATTCCCGGAACCGCTTCAGCTGACGCCCGAAGACGAGCAGGATGCCCGTCCCCGCCTCAGCATCGTGCCCGGCCTCCGCCTGCTGTTCGTCCACGATCCGCGCCTCCCGCGCCCAACGCCCCGGCCGTCCCGCCGGTCACGCCCCGTACCGCCGACACCGTCCGCACCGACGCGTACAGCCGGCACCCGTCAGTGCGTCACTCCTGGTCAACGTTACTCACGCAACGCCACCGTTAGCCGCATGAAGCCCACATCTCCCCCGATCCAGCTCTCCTCCGTACTCCCCACCTCCACCCACGAGTTCGACATGTGTTTCACCTCCACCCCACGCGGCGCACGGCTCGCCCGACGCCTCGTCTCGCACCGACTCCACGAGTGGGGCCACCCCTACAACTCCGCCACCAACGACACCGCCACCCTCATCGCCGCCGAGCTCACCGCGAACGCCGTACGCCATGGCCACGTCCCCGGCCGGAACTTCCACCTCCGCCTGACCGTCATCCCCGACGGCACTACCATCCGTATCGAGGTCACCGACACCCGCACCGAGCGCACCCCCGCCCTCAGCGCCCCCACCCCTGACTCCGAATCGGGCCGCGGCCTGCTCCTCGTAGCGGCGCTCGCCACCCGCTGGGGCGTCACACCCCGCCAAGCCGCCCCCGGCAAGACCGTCTGGGCGGAGATCAACACCGCCCGACCGGACGAGTGATCCAATAGGCTTCCGCCCATGGTCTACGCGATCTCTCTCTCGTCGGAGGAACTCGACGACATCGACTGGCAGTTACAGCTGGACCAGTTCATGAGCAAGACCATGGGGTTCTCCCTGCGGCCGCGAGACCTGTCACCTCAGGTGGCCCTCGTGTTCGCACGCGCCCGTTCCTCCGCAGGCACGGCCCACCCGGCCTACCAGCTGCGCTGGCTCGGTGTGGTGAAGCACCCCAAGGGCCGGAAGGTCGGCACCCGCGATGCCCTGATCAAGGTGGAGCCGTTGTGGCGCAGCCCCGCCCCGGTGGAGCTGGCCGCGGTGACGGCCTCGCTGTCCCGGATGGATGCCGAGGAACTCACCGCGATGCTCTTCAACGAGGTCGTCGTACTGCCCGACGAGCTCGGTGAGCGCCTCGTCGCCGCGCTGCGCGAGCTCGGGCCGCGGTTCGCCGAGCTTCTCGACCGTCTGAGCAGCGTCGCGGATCAAGTCCCCTTCGACAGCTCCCGCATCGAGGACCGCTCCTGGCAGGAGCAGTACGACTCCGCACGGCTGGCGCTCAGCATCGCCGAGTTCCCGCTGGCACCACTCAGCGCCTGGCGCCGGCCCCGGAGCCCGCACGACACCTACCTCGCAGGGTTGATCCCCGAGCCTACCGAGCAGAGCCTCATCGAGCACGATGCCGCCCACTCCGTCACCGAACCAAGATTCCTCCAGCCTTGGGACCGCTCCGGCTTCCGCTGCGACATCCACGTGTTCGAGCACCAGGGTCGGCGCATCGAGGTCGCCAACGTCAACGCCACACCGGTCGAGGCACGGCTCGGCAGTGACCTGATCTACTACCACGAGGCCACCCACAGTTTCGTGCTGGTCCAGTACAAGCGGCTGCCGTCCGCCCAGCGTTGGATCTACGTGGACGACCGGCTGCGCGGCCAGCTGGACCGGCTGGAGGCCGTCGCGCGCTTGAGCCGTCCGGCGTACGCCCCGCACGACTGGCGCCTGGGCAGCGACCCCTGCTTCGTGAAGCTCGCCTACTGGCCCGAGGACGGCCGAGGCGACCCCGGCGGGCCGGCGGCCGGCATGTACCTCCCGCTCTCCTACGTCCATCTCCTCCTCCAGGACGACTGCACCCTGGGGCCCGGCGGCGGCAGGCGTCTCGGCTACGACTACGCCGACCGGCACTTGATCAACAGCCAGTTCATCGAACTCGTGAAACACGGGCTGGCCGGGACCGTGGGTACCACCCGGGAAGACCTGCTCGCACTCGGTGAGGAGCGTGCCGCGGAGGGCTATTCCGTGACCATCGCTGCGGAGCTCGGGGACGGGCGACACCCCGGAGAGGCCGTTCGGGAACGGCAACGGCGCGCCAACTCCCGTGGAGCCAACAAACGTCAGGCCAGGAAGTCGCCCCCGGTGACTCCCCCGACCGCCACCGAGCCTCGGCAACCCGTCATCGGAGAGCAACTGTCCCTGGGACTCGACGACCTCTTCGCAGACTGACGCGTGTCAGTCTCCCTTCGGCAGACTCTCGTACGAGAACGTGCACCGGACCCTACCGTCCGCGGCCGGTACGAGACGCACCTGCTCGGCCGGCATCTGCAACGCCTTGCCCGCCGGCTCGTCCCACAAGGACACCGTTCCTCCGGCCTCCCCGAAGGAGACGTACGGCCGCTCGGGTCGCAGGACGCCACCCCGGCTGCTGAGTTTCGCCGCCAAGACCGTCGGCTCTACGCACATCCACTCCGGCTCCACCCCGAAATAGGAGGGCAGTTCCGCCTTCTGGGCCGCAGCCGTACGGAGCTCCTTCACCGCGTCCCCCGCCGAGTCCAGCGCTCCCAGCGTGCAGAACAGCACCACCGCCACCTGGGCAACCACGTACGACAGAACACCGAACCGCTCGACGGGGCTGACGAATGATGCGTGCACGTGCTTCGCAATGCCCCACAAGGCCGGCACGAACAAGGCGAAGCTCAGAAAGCTCAAGAGTTTGAGCGCCGAAGCGGCCTGCCATAGCGCGGGGACATCGAGGTCATTGGGTGTTACGTCCAGGCTGTCGGCGTACAGCGCGTGCATCACCGACCCTGAAGCCACAACACAGGACGCGACAAGCGCGAAGAGCAACGGTGCAGCCCAGGCGAGCCATTCGCCCCACGTCCACTGGCGGACCAGCAGCCAGATTCCTGTAGACGTTGCCGTGACGGCGAAGACCGACAGTACTTGCACTGGGGTCCAGCCCCTCGTTTCCCCCATGTCCGCGCCCAAGGCGACGGCAAGGAGGAACACGGTTACCACGCCCCACGTGAGGAGGCTCCCCACGCGGCCCCCCTCCGCGAACACGCCGCGCGTCAACCAAGCGGACCACAGAAGGCACAACACCGCGGCGGCGCCCCAGACCCACGTTCGCGCACCGCTCGCCTGCCGGGCGACGACCACGCAGAAGAGCATGGCGAACGTCCAGGCCATGACGCGGGACGTGACACGCTGATGGTCCTCCTCACGCCGCTGCACGATGTGCCTTCGCTCCCGGCCATGGCGTGTTCGCACGTCGATGGCGGCCTCGGGGGCGGAACCTCCGGGCAGGTCCATCCGCGACAGCCGCAGGGCCTCCGAGGCCGTCCCCCTCACCAAGGTGCCTGTGTCGTGCCGACCGGAACCCTCGGCGAGGCGCGCGCGTGCCATCACAGCGGACCGGCGCAGCCGTGCCATCGGCGTCAAGGGCCTCGGATCGGGCACACGGGGCGGCCTGTGAGCCACCGTATGTGCCCGCCAGCCGGTCAGCTGCTGCCGATCACGTTCCACCGGCTCACAGCGTCGGGCGTACATCTCCAGCCTGGTTCTCCGTGCCAGCCGTTGCACCCACCATTCGGCCGCCTGCTCGGTGCGCCGGTTGCGGGCTCCGAAGAACCGCACCTCGACGGAGTACAGCCGCGCCGAGGCATCCACGGTCAGCACGCCCTGCGAGGCGCCCTCGCCCCGGGCAAAGGCAGCGACGACCGGCCAGCCCTGCTGGTCGAACGCCCGCTCTGCCTCGTCCCAGTCGCGTTGCTCTCCCCGCACCTCGACCAGCACGAGCACGCGTTGGTCGTATCGCTTCCCCTGCATCAGTTCCCCCTACGGCAGCCAGCGCGCCGCCTGTTCCCGCGTGACCTTGGCCGCGTCGACCCACCAGTGCCCCGCCTGCTTGTCCCACTTCGCGCTCAGCAGGCGCTTCGCCTCGTCCTTCTGCGCGTACGGGACCTTGAGGTACAAGCGGCCGTCCCTGACCAGCCCCGGGTACACCTTGTCGGGCGTCTGCGCCCGCTGGGCCGGTATTTCCGGCGGCGCCGGAGCGGCTTGTTCCGCCGGGCGCCACGGCGCTCGTGCCGGGCGTTCCATGCGGGTGTGTTCCATGAGCTTCCGTACGCGATCGCACGAGGCAGGGTCGGTGTAGCGCATCATCAGGTCCGTCGGCCCGATGTTCGCGAGCAGGTTCTTCGAACCGTGCCAGAGCACCGAACCGTCGAGGATGAGGACCTTCTCGTGCATCCGGTCCCGGAACTCGACCCGGCAGCCAGCGGCCTCCAGTTGCTGGACGAGCTCCCGGTGCCGCGCCACTCGGGAGGGTTCCTGCTGTTCTTCCGGTGGGCGGGTGAAGACCGTGGCCTGGATGCCGGCCGCAGTCCTCGGTCCGAGCAGTCGGGCCCATCGGCCCACCGGATCCCGGTCCATGAACGCGGAGTACAGCTCGATGCTGCGCTGCGCCCGTTCCACGTCCCACTCGACCGCGGCCTCGACCTCGCTGTGCTCGAAGAAGGCGGGCCTTACCAGGTCCTCCTCCGACAGGTGGGCCAGCTGGTCGGCGTCCAGGATGGGGATCAGCTGGTCGGCGGAGATGGTCTGCGCGTGCGCCTCCAGGTGGTCGACCATCGCCAGGGCCTCGCTGTGCGGGGCCAGGTGCTTGCGCAGGAACGCGACGTCCGCCACGACGACCAGGTGGTCCTGGGCCCGGCTGAGGGCGACGTTGAGGAGGCGGCAGGTCTGTGAGGACAGCCCCGTGCCGCTGTAGAAGAAGCCGGGATCCTTTCCGGCGCCCGCGACCGTGTCGAGGAGCACGACGGGGCGCTGGCTGCCCTGGAACCGGTGGACGGTGTCGACCAGGCCGTCGTAGTCCTCCCCGAACCGGTGGGTGAGGCTGTTCCTGAGCGCCTTGACCTGCTCGCGGTACGGGGAGATGACGGCGAGCCGGTCGGTTGCCCGCTCCCCTTCGGGGACGTCCTGCCACTTGCGGCCGGGCAGGATGCCCTCGTACTGGAGTCCGCGGACGAGCTCGTGGATGACGGCGGCGTGGACGGCGTTCGTCATGTGAGGCTTGCGGCCGCCGCCGGGAATCCGGCGGCCGGAGGTGTCGATGAGGATCACCGGGGAGTCGATGAGCGGGGCGAACGGCAGACGGCTGGTGTTGCCGCGCCCGGTCTTGAGGGGCGCGTCCGGGTACGCCACCTCGTTCACGACCGCGCAGATCGGCTCCCGCATCCGGTATTGGGTGTCGAGCGCCACCAGGCGCGGGTCCTGGCGTACCCGCCCGGACGGGTCGACCAGTCCGGCGGCGTGGAAGGCGTCCCGCGCCGTCCACTCTCGCGAGTGGGCCTGTTCTTCCTCGCTCGCCTGCCGGTCCCCGTCGCCCTTGGTCACGGCGGGGAGCTGGCGGAAGTCCCCGGCCACGATCACCCGCTTGCGGGCGAGGCCGGCGGCGAACCAGGCCGAGGGCAGGTTGACCATCCCGGCTTCGTCGATCACCACGACGTCGGTCTCGTCGAGCAGTTTCCTCGACTGGACGGCCTTGGCCACGGTGGCTCCGAGCACCCGGCAGCGGGACCGGACCTCGTCGTGGATGCGCTTGCGCTTTCGGTCGAGCTCGTCGAGTCGCACCTGGAGGGAGGCAGCGTTCTCGGCGACGGTCTCCCTGGGCGGGATCCCCACGACGGCGGCGTAGGCAGCGGGCAGGGCGCGGCGGGCTTCGGCTGCCTGTTGTCCACCCGCGGTATGGCGACGGGCCGCGCTCGCGACGACCTCCCTGGCCTGTGCCGCGCGGGACGCTTCGTCCGCCAGTGCGGAGTGGAGCTCTCGCAGTTTCGCGGCCCTTCGTTCCGCGAGAAAGCCTGTCGGCGGACCCACCTTGTCGATCGCCGACCGCAGCTGTGCGGCTTCCGCATCCGCTGCAAGCACCGTCCGGGCCGCTGCGGCCTGGTCGCGGCCGGCCGCGGCCGTCTCCCCCACGGCGGTGGCCAGGTCCGACTCCAGATCCCGTATCCGGTCGTGGAGGGCCAGCGCCGCTCTCGCGCCCTTGAGCTGGTCGGCCGCCGTGCTGATCTGCCGGTCGATGCTCTCCACGAGCAGGGCCGCGATCCTGCCCGGGTCGACCTGGTCTCCGTAGCGGCTGCGCAGCGACGGCAGGACGATGTTCCCGGCCCGCTGGACGATCCCCTCGGTAAAACCCTCCTCGTGCTCCAGGAGGGAACACATCCGCTCCAGGGCTTGATCCACCGCCACGTTCGTCGGAGCCAGGAAGAGGATCTTGAGCCCTTGGCGGAAGCTGCCCTCGACGATATGGCCGACGACGTCCGTCTTTCCGGTGCCGGGCGGTCCCCACAGGAACAGCACCTCACTGGCGAGCGCCTGCGCGACGGCGTCACGTTGACGCGGGTTGAGCTGTAGCCCCGCCCAGTCCGCCACCCATTGACCCGGGCTCTCGGCACGGCCGGTGCGAGGGGTACCGCGGCCGACCAGCCAGCCCGCGTGCCCTGCGTCGATGGGACTGTCCTGTTGGCCGACGGCCTCCAGACGCTCGGAGAGGGCGGCCCAGTTGGACGAGTCGTCCTTGCGGATCTGGATGGTGGTGGGCGCCGCCCCGAAGTCGGCTTTCGTCACGAGCCGTACGGTGCCGTCCGGGGCGCGCGAGGCCTCGGCCGGGTCCCAGGCCTTCCGGGAGCTGGCCGGCCGGGCGAGAACGGGAACACCGTCCAGACTGTCGTGCCAGTTCCGGCACTCGAAGAGATACTCGCGGGCCCCTTCGGAGTACGAAAGGAGCCGCCCTTTGGAGAGCTCGACCTTCACGGCACCCTCGGCGTCGTTCCGGTGCTCCGCGAGGATCTCGGCGCGCACCGCCGTCAGAAACTCCGCAACGGGATATGGACGCTCCGTATCGGTCATGTGTACCGCTCCCCCAAGATCACCACACAGGTGCAAAGACTGTACGAGGATCCGTTGCCGACCGGCGGGCATCGGACGGGCACCGGCCACGCACTGGCCGGAATCAGTGGCTGGCCTGCATACCCAGGAACGATGTCGTCAGGTCCGTATACCGTTGAGCCAGCTCAACGACCTGGTACGAAGCAGAGGAGAACGTCGTGAGGCCCACGCTGGCCGCCGCGCAGTTGCGGGGCAGTCTCACCCAGTACCTCACGACGACCTACGCGCTCACCGACGAGGACACCCGCCGGGCATTGGAGCGGTTTTTGGAGCATCCGGAGAGCGGGATGTTCCGCGGTCCCTACCTGCGGATCAGGACTCCCTTCCACAAGGCCGCGGCCGGGTGGGAGAAGCACCTGGAGTGGGACCCGGGATTCACCCCCTACCGGCACCAGGCGAAGGCGTACGAGCGACTGAGTACGCTCCACGGGCCGGCATTGCCGACTCTGGTCACGACGGGGACGGGGTCCGGGAAGACCGAGTCCTTCCTCGTTCCCGTTCTTGACCATTGCCGCCGTGAGAAGGCCCTCGGCCGCGGCGGGATCAAGGCCGTGCTGCTTTACCCGATGAACGCGCTCGCCTCCGACCAGGCCGGCCGGATCGGCGACTACCTCGCGCAGCCGGAACTGGCCCAAGTGACGGCCGGGCTCTACATCGGCGACCGCCCGGACACGGACTTCCGCCGGGTGATGACCCGGCGCGAGGACATGCGGCAGTCTCCTCCCGACCTGCTGATCACGAACTACAAGATGCTCGACCTTCTGCTCCAGCGGAGCGAGGACCGAGCGCTGTGGCAGGACTCCCGGATCCAGTACGTGGTGCTGGACGAGTTCCACACCTACGACGGGGCGCAGGGTACGGACGTCGCCATGCTGCTGCGCCGCCTGGCGATGACCACGGGCCAGAGCGAGCCCGGGCGTCCTCTCGGTTCGATCTGCCCGGTGGCGACGTCGGCGACCCTCGGAGAAGCCGGGCCCGGAGCCGAGCCCGGCGGCATCCTGGAGGTGGCCGCGCAGGTCTTCGGGATGCCGTTCCCCTCGGACGCAGTGGTGGGCGAGGAACGGATGACGCCCGAGCAGTTCACCGGACCGGTGAACTACGCGCTGCCGGAGCCGCCTTCTCCCGAGGAGGTCATCGCCTGCTCGGGCGGCCCCGATGTGGTGTCGCGTCCGGACAAGCTCGATCTCAACGCCCTGGCAGCACGGATGCTGGGCCAGCAGGGTTTGTCCGCCTTCGAGATCGGGCGACTGCTCAAGCAGCACGACTTCACCCAAGGGGTGTTGTCCCTCCTCGACGGGGATCCCCTCAGTGAATGGGAACTCCGCGACCGGCTGGGCCGGTTCGGTTACGCCTGGGGCCGGACCGCCCGGGAGAATCCCCGTCTTGCCCTCGCAGCCCTCGCGCGGTTCGTGGCCCTGCTGTCCGCCGCTCGCGATCCGGAGTCGGACGAGCGCCGCCCGCGCCCCCTGCTCCATGTGGAGACTCACCTGTGGGTCCGGCCCGTTGGTCGGATCCTGCGCGGAGTCGGTCCTGGCAAGCCCGAGTTCCACTGGTACGAGGACGATCGCGCGCGCCGTTCGGCCCTGCCCGTGGTGCCCGCCGACGGCGGCGAGGAGCCCGAGACCGCTCAGATCGGGCAGGTGACCCGCTCGCACCGGGCGCAGTCCGCGATCGGTGCGGACACCACGGTCCGGCAGGCGAGCGTGCGGCTGCCCGCCGTGTACTGCCGCAACTGCGGTCGTTCCGGCTGGGCGGCCATCTCCCCGGAGGCCGATCCCCAGCAGCTCGTCATGGCTCACGACAAGATCTGGCGCGCCAGTGTCGGCCGGGACAAACGGCGGGTCCGGTACTTCATCGCCGCCACTTCCGCGGAGCAGCAGGACACGCTCGCGGCGATCAGCCAGTCCCGCCCCGCGACGGCCGGGGGGCAGCTGCCGGCACTGATCCTGGACGGCGCGCAGGGCACGTACCGACTGCCGGTGATCCAGGACGAGGGGCACCTGCAGGACGCCTGCTTCGTCCTGGCGATCACCGAGAAGAAGGCCGCCGACAAAGCCGCCGTCGATCAGCGCTGCCCGGCCTGCGACACCGACAACGCCATGCGCTTCCTGGGCACGCGCCTGGCGGCCCTGGCGGCGGCGACGGTGACCCAGCTCTTCACCGGGCAGGAGGTCGCGCTCGAAGCGGAGGAGCGTAAGACCCTCCTGTTCAACGACTCGACCCAGGATGCCGCCCACCGTGCGGGCTACGTGGCGAACCGCTCGTTCACGTTCTCGCTGCGCTCGCTGCTCGCGCGCAACCTGGACGAGTCCGGCCGGCCCGTGGCCCTCAACGACCTGATCGGCAACGTCCTCGACTCCGTCGAGGACCCGCAGGCCCTTGCCGCCGTCGTGCCGCCCGACCTGTACGACGAGCCCGGTGTGGACCGTCTGCTCTCCGGGCGGGGCACGGGTGACCTGCGGACCTGGAAACTCATCGGGGAACGGCTCGCCTTCGCCACCGTCATGGAGTTCGGGCTCCGCTCCCGGCAGGGCCGGACCCTGGAGCTGACCCGGACGGCAGCCGCCGAGGTCGTCATCGAGGACCAGCACCGGGTCACGATGCTGGCGCGTGACGTCCACATGACCCTGCCTGGGCAGATGCTCGGCACCGGCCTGCCGACTTCCGAGCGCTATCTGGCTTTCGTACGCGGACTGCTGGAGCGGGTTCGGCTGCGGGGAGGGCTCCGGCACCGCTGGCTGGAGCCCTGGATGAAGGACGCCGGGGTGACCCGGTTCAAGATCTGGGGCGGCCGGCCCGACGGGATGCCGGCATTCCCCGACAGCGTGGCCGCGCCACGGTTCCTGCTCGACGGCGAGAAGGGCAGGTCCGACTTCGACTCGATGACGGCCAAGGCCGGCTGGTACCAGGACTGGGCTCGCCGCTGTCTCGGGCTCGACGCTCCCGGGGCGGCCGAGTACCTGCGCAGGCTGCTTCCCGTACTCGTCGACGAGGGCCTCCTGGCGGTGCGCACGGCGCACGACCGGGCGACCAAGGTCTACGGCCTGCAGCCCGGCCATGTCGAGGTACGGCTGCTCGAGGACGACATCGTCAACAAGGCCTTCGTCTCCTGCGAAGCATGCGGCTGGCAGCAAGTGGTGCACCCGTCCCGGCGTACCCGCTGGTACGGCCACCCCTGCCCCCGGTACCGGTGCCGCGGCCAGATCACCGCACCGCAGCCGGGCCCGGCCACCCTGTCGTCGTCCGGTGCCACTAGCTTCGGTGGCCCGCGGCCCCGCGACTACCGCGATGACTACTACCGGCACCTGTACCGGACGGGCGGCACCTTCAGGGTGGTCACGGCCGAACACACCGGCATGCTCACCCGGCCCCAGCGCGAGCGGGTGGAGCGGACCTTCCGCGACGGCACCCACTACACCGACCCGAACGTGCTCTCCTGCACCCCCACGCTGGAACTCGGCATCGACATCGGGGACCTGTCCGCCGTCCTGCTGGGATCGCTCCCGAAGGGCCCGGCCAACTACGTGCAGCGAGCGGGCCGCGCCGGCCGCAAGACCGGCAACGCCCTGGTGGTGGCCTTCGGTGGCCGTCGCGCGCGTGACCTGTACTACCTCGACGAGCCGCGGGAGATGATCGCCGGGGACATCGTGCCGCCCGGCTGCTACCTCTCCGCCGTGGAGATCCTGCGCCGCCAGTACACGGCCCATCTCTTGGACCTGGCGGCCCCTGGCCGACTCACCACGAACGACGGCGAGCAGCTCCAGCCGGCTCCGCGGCTGGTGTCGGCACTGTTCGGCAGCACGGCCTGGTGCCAGGAGCTGGCGGACGCGGCCCTCGCACACGGCGCCACGCTTGTCGAAGCCTTCCTGGCGCTCTTCCCGTCGCTCCCGGGACGGCCGGACACCGGAGTCTCCGACCAGGCCGCCGAGGAGCTGCGGAAGTATGCGTGCGGCGGGATCGTACGGGCGCTCCAGGAGGCCGAAGAGGAGTGGACCGGCCGCGGTGAGGAGCTCCGGCGCCGAATCCGCGCCATCGACACGGCCATGGACCAGCTCGTGCGCAGCGATCCCGAGCAGGAACGGGAATGGCGCGAGTTGCGTGCCGAGCGCTACGCGACCGGCAATCTGCTGCGTGACCTCAACCAGACCAGTGCTCACGGGGCCCTCGTCGAGCTGGGGCTGCTTCCCAACTACACCCTCTCGGACACCACCACCCAACTGGAGGCCACGCTCTACTGGACCGAGCAGCCCGAGACCGAGGGGGCCAAGAAGACGTACCACAGCGAGGTCCGTGACTACGAGCGCTCACGCCGGTCGGCTCTTTCGGAGCTGGCGCCCGGCAACAGCTTCTACGTCAACGGCTACAAGCACGTGGTCCGGGCCTTGGACATCGGCAGCCCGGAGCGTCGCGCCTGGTCGGTGTGGCGGCTGTGTCCCGCATGTGGCTACGCCCGTACGGAGAACGCACAGGCCGATGCATCGCCCTGCCCCCGGTGCGGTGGCCGCGAGATCGCGGACGCGGGCTGTGTCCAGCGCGTGCTGGAACCGAAGCGGGTCATGTCACGCGACAAGCGGGACGACGCCCGGGTCCGTGACGACAAGGACGAGCGCGACAGCAAGAGGTACGCGGTTCTGACGACCGTGGACGTCGACCCCGTACACCTGGCATCGGGCTCCTGGCGTCACGACACCGCCGTCTTCGGCGTCGACTTCACCCGCCATGCGGTCGTACGCACGCTCAACCTGGGGCTCGACCGCCAGGACGGGAGCAGCACCGTGCCCCTGGCCGGGGCGGACGTGCGCATCAACCCGTTCTATGTCTGCACGAGTTGTGGAGGTGCCACCTCCGAGGGGCGCCCGGTCGTCGACCACCACCAGGACGCCCTCACCGAGTCAGTGGCGGCGGCGACGAAGGCCAGCGCCCATCACCAGCTGTGGTGCCCGCGTCGCAAGGTCCGTACGAGCAGCCCGGAAGGTCAGGGGAAGGGGGAGGACGTGCCCCTGTTGCTGGCCCACGAACTGACCACGGAGGCCGTCCGGATCCTTCTTCCCGCATCGGTGGCGCGTGTCAAGGAGCGTCTGGCGTCCTTCACGGCCGCTCTCTTCGTCGGCATAGCCGCACGGTACGGCGGCGACCCGGACCACATCGACATCACCGCCGCGTCCATGCCGGACGGTCACGACCCTGAGTGGCCCCGCCGATTCCTCGTCGTCTACGACCGGCTGCCCGGCGGTACCGGCTACCTGCACCGCCTCGCCACCTCAGACGGCTTCCGCGAGGTCCTGACCAAGGCTCGCGAGGTGATCGACAGCTGCCCCTGTATCGAAAAGGGCCTCGACGGCTGTCACCGCTGCCTGCTGCGCCGCGTGCCGGCCAGCGACTACGACAAGGTCAGCCGCAACGAGGTCCGCCAGATGTTCGACGAGCTGCTGGGAGCCGACGGCAATGACTGGGCCACCTCACCGGTGGCGGACACCCACCAGATCCCGCTGGAACAGCAGGCCGAGAGCGATCTGGAGGTCATGTTCATGGAGACCTTGGGCGAATGGGCCCAGCAGCCCTCGGCCAAGGCCAGCGCGGACGCCTACACGACCACAGCCGGAACGTACTCGCTGGACCTGCGACTGACCGGCACCGACGGGGCCACTGTCAGCTGGCGGGTCTCCCAGCAGCGGGTCCTGGACGGCACCCGTCCCGACGTCCTCTTCGAACGCACGGATGCACCCGGTCCGCGAATCGCGCTCTACCTCGACGGGTACGAGTTCCACGCCGGTCCCAAGCACAAGGACAGGCTGGCCGACGACGCCGTCAAGCGAACGCGTTTGCGCGCCGACGGCGTTCGGGTCTTCCAACTCACTTACTACGACGTGAAGGAATGGCGGACCCGCGTCCGCGACACGGGATACGCCAGCGCGGGGCCGGAGAACCCGGTCTGGGTGCCGTACGGCGAGCAGGGGCAGAAGCGTGCGCGCGACTACTACGCAGGCGTGCACGGCGGCCTCCCGGGCGAGCTGTCGGCCACGCTGTGGGTGAATCCGGCGGAGCTTCTGCTCGCTCATCTGCGCGCCCCGCAAGCTGCCTTGTGGCAGCGACGCGCCGAGGCCTCCCTTGCCGGGTTGCTTGGCGCCGGAGCCCGGATCGCCGCACTGGATCCGCAAGCGGTCGGGCAGCAGCTCCTCTCAGCTCTTCGGGGTGGCACTCCGCAGGGGCCCAAGGGTCCGGTGCAGGTGCTGTCGGCCTTCGACGCCGCAGGCTGTGTCGTGGCAGCTGCGGCGGACGGCCGTCATCGGCCACCCGTGTGGACTGCGCTGACGCTGCTCGACGACAGCGACCGGGTGTGGTCGGACGAGAGCGGACACAAGCGACGGTGGCAGGGCTGGCTCTACTGGAGCAATGTGCTGCAGTTCCTGGAGCACGGCGGTGGTGACAGCGCACAGTTGACGACCAGTCTGCTGGACGGCTTCAGCACCGAAGGCCTCACCGTCACAGGTGGTGCGGGCTGGCTCGAATCCCAGCGGGCCGAGCGTGCGGTATCCGAAGCGGACAGCCCCCGCGGAATCGCTGAAGAAGGGCCTCAGCCGGCCGTGCCGGTCTCTCAGCCGCCTCGGCCCTCCGAGTCCGGTCGCAACGCCCTTTGGGAACAGGTACTGGAGTTCCTCGACCCCGAGGAACCCGGGTTGCTTCCCCTCACCCAAGGGCTCTTCGCGCTCGGAGTGGCGCCGCCGGACGCCGGCTACGAGCTGGACGAGCACGGCTGGATGGCGGAACTCGCCTGGCCCAGCGCCCGAATGGCCGTCGTGACGGCCCACCGGTCGGCCGGCGGGGAACGGGACCACGACGCGGAGGACCGGGACAGGGCCTTCACGGCGGCGGGATGGTGGATCAGCACGGCCGCTTCCTCCTCGCCCCGGGACATCGCGAACCTCCTCGCTGCGGCAGAGGGTAACGACACGGACACGAACGACGGAGACCAGCAGCGATGACAAGCACAGGCGTGACCCTGCGTCTGCTCGACAAGGCGGACAAGGAGATCCTGAGGCTGCCGCGTGCGGTCAAGGGCGCGATCTACGACTTCCAGCACAAGTTCAAGGAGAATCCGTATCTCCGGGGCTTGCGACTGAAGCAGCTGGAAGGACACGACCGGCTCTGGTCGGCGCGCATCAATGACGAGTACAGGATCCTTCTGCTGCGCCTGGCGGAAACGGACTGGCTCATCGTCTCCGTCAAGCACCGCAAGGAGGCGTACGAGAAGCTCGATCGGCTCTCATACGGCATCAACCGGATCACCGGTGGCATCGAGTACGTCGACCTCGAGATCATCGAGGAGAGCGTCCTTCGCCGCGCGGCGACCGCCGGGCGCGTCGGCACCGCCCCGGCCAAGCCTGCCCCGGCTGCCGTACCCACACCCGAGCCGACACCCGTCCCGCTGTTCGCCGCGTTCTCCGACGAGCAGCTCACGGACCTCGGCGTCGCAGGACCGCTCGTTCCGGTCGTCCGAACCCTGACCACCGAGGATCAGCTCCTCGGCCTGGCCGAATACGCCCCCCAGCTCACCTCCGAGGTGCTTCTCGCGCTCCACGACGGAGCGTCGTACGAGGCGGTGCTGGAGCAGATCACCCACCCCGTCTCCGCCTCGGACCCCGTCGACACCGATGACTTCAGGGCTGCTGCCGAGCGGCCTGCCACCATGGTCACGACGACGGACGAGGCCCTGCGCGAGGCGCTCGAAGGTGGTGACTTCGGCCGCTGGAAGGTCTTCCTCCACCCGACCCAGTCCCGGCTCGTCGAACGCGAGTACTCGGGCCCCGCCCGTGTCGGGGGCGGGCCGGGCACGGGTAAGACCATCGTGGCCCTCCACCGGGTCAAGCACCTCGTGGACCGGCTGCCGCCCGGCAGCAACAAGCCCGTCCTCCTCACGACTTACAACAAGAACCTCGCCGCCGACCTGAAGTCCCGGCTGCTTCAGCTGGGCGGCGAGGATCTTTTGGCGCGCGTGGAGATCAGCCACGTCGACCAGCTCGCGCTGCGGGTCGTACGCGAGGCCGAACCCGGAAGCGTCAAGCAGACCCTTGATGAGAGCCAGGCGCTGCGCGAGTGGCGGGCCATGCTTGACGAGCTCGGCGAAACCGAGTGGGACGCCCAGTTCCTGCACGACGAGTGGACCCAGGTCATCCTCGGTCAGGCCGTCGTCTCCCGGACCGAGTATTTCCGCGCACGCCGCGCCGGCCGGGGCAAGAACATCGCGAGGGCCGAGCGGGCCGAGATCTGGCAGCTCGCGGAACGGTTCACCCAGCGACTCGACCGCCTCGGACGGCAGACCTGGGAACAGGTCGCCGAGCGCGCGGCCCGGTTGGAGATGGATCGCGAGCGGCGGATCCAGAACATCGAGCGCCAGCGCGAGGAGGCGGGTGGGCTGGACAACATCCACCTCCAGGCCGGCTCCGCGGGCTGGCTGCGCCACCGCTTCCAGCACATCGTCGTCGACGAGGCGCAGGACCTGCGGGCCGCGCACTGGAAGCTTCTGCGAGCCATGACGCCGCGTACCGCCAACGACATCTTCCTCGTAGGCGACACGCACCAGCGCATCTACGGCAATCAGGTCACGCTCGGGAGTCTCGGGATTCACATCCGCGGCCGCTCGGCCAAGCTGACCTTGAGCTACCGAACGACCCGGCAGATCCTCGGGTCCGCACTCGGTGTGCTCAGCGGTGAAAGCTTCGACGACCTGGATGGCAGCACCGAGGACCTGGCCGGATACAGGTCCGTGCTGACGGGAAGCCTTCCGCAGCTGTACGGCTGCGACGACTGGGAGTCCGAGCAGGAGTCGATCGCAGCTCTCCTCGCCGATTGGATCTCGCTGCCGACACCCCCCGCGCAGATCGCCATCTGTGTTCCGACCAACGACATGGCGAGCGAGCTGGCTTACGCCCTCGCCCATAAGGGAATCAAAGCAGTCGAGATCGGCCCTGAGGGCCCCCGTGGAGACGAGGGCGTCCATATCGGCACGATGTTCCGCTTCAAGGGCCTCGAGTACCAGCGGATGGTCATCGCGGGGGTCCGGGACGGGCTCGTACCCCGGGAAGCGGTCAGCCGGCTGCGCACCTCGGACGCCGTCCGCTACCGGCGCGAGCTCCTGCGGGCTCGATCTCTCCTCTTCGTCGCAGCCACCCGGTCCCGAGACAGTCTCGCCATCTTCTGGCACGGCCGCCCGAGCCCATTCCTCGAACCGCTTATGGGGCTGCCTGTTGCAGGAGAACGGTAACCGGGTCCCGAGAGGGGTTGCTCGTACCACACTCCTCATCCGTGTCCGCGCGGACTTGCAGGCGGGACTCAAAGGGAGCGCTTGTAGGTGACCACCCAGCCGATCGGCCCCGCCACCCGGCCGGGCAGCCGGGGGGGCCGGGGGGGCCGGGGGGGCCGGGGGCGGGGCTTCAGGACGAGCGTCACTTGAGCGTCAGAACCCTGAAGGCTGCACGGGTGATACTGGCGAACGCTGCGGCGTTCCCCGCTGAATCCGCAGGTCAAGAAGCATTCAGCAGTCCCCGATCGCCTTCACCTGTTGCTTGTCTGAAATCAGGTCGACCAAACAGAGAATGTCGAGAAGCTGCAGGTCAGAGGCTCTTCCCCATCGGCTCCAGGATCGCCACGCACTCCACGTGGTGCGTCATCGGGAAGAGGTCGAAGACGCGCAGCGTGCGGACCTTGTAGCCGTTCTCCTTGAAGTAGCCCAGGTCGCGCGCCAGGGCCGCCGGGTCGCAAGCCACGTAGGCGACGCGGCGCGGGGTGAGGCCGGCCACCTGGCGGACCGTCTGCTTGCCCGCGCCCGCGCGGGGCGGGTCCAGGACGACCAGGTCGCACTCCGTGATGCCGGTCTTCGGGAGGATCTGGTCGACCTTGCCCTGCTCGATGCGGACGCGGGGGAAGTCGGCCAGGTTGTGGCGCGCGTCCTCGACCGCGCGCTTCGTCGACTCGATGCCGAGGACCGCGCCCGTCTCGCCGAGGCGTTCCGCGAGGGCGCCCGCGAAGATGCCGACGCCGCAGTAGAGGTCGAGGGCCATCTCGCCCTTGCGCGGCATCAGGCCCTGCATGACGGCCTTGATCAGGGTGTCGGCGGCCTGCGGGTGGACCTGCCAGAAGCCGCCCATGCCCACGCGGTACGTACGGCCGTCGGCGCGCTCGCGGACGAAGGGGCGGCCGTGGACGCGGTGGACGCCGCCGTCCTTCTCCTCGACCCGGAGGACGGAGACGGGCTTGTCCAGCTCGACCAGCGGGAGGCGGCCGCCGGGGCGGGGGGTGAGGACGACCTGGCGGTCGCCGGAGCCGGAGGCGGCGATGGCCTCGACCGTGGCCATCTGGGGCCAGTCCTGCTTCTCGATGCCGAGCTCGCTGACGCCGGGGGCGGCGATCATGCAGTGGTCGATCAGTTCGATGTCGTGCGAGCGGTGCTTGCGCAGGCCCGCGTTGCCGTCCTCGTCGATGGCGAACTGGACCCGGGTGCGCCACTGCGGGACCTGGCCCGCCGGCAGCTTGTCGCCCTCGGCCGGCATGACGGTGCCGTCCCAGCCGGCTTCCTCCGGGGTGAGTCCGGCGAGCCGCTGCAGCTGCTCGGCGACGACCTCGCCCTTGAGCCGGCGCTGGGCGCCGGGCTTGGCGTGCTGCCAGTCGCAGCCGCCGCACTTGCCGGGGCCGGCGTACGGGCAGGGGGCTTCGACCCGGTCCTTGGAGGCGGACAGGATCGTGATCGCGTCCGCGCGCAGGAAGCGGGAGTCCGTCTCGCCCTCGGTGACCTTCGCGACGATCGTCTCGCCGGGCAGGGTGTGGCGGACGAACAGGACACGGCCGTCGGCGGTCCGGGCGATGCAGTGCCCGCCGTGTGCGACGGGGCCGACCTCGACCTCGTACTCCTCCCCGACCAGTGACTGCTTCTCGTTCTGCTCGGTCATGGTGGGGAGACTCCAAGGGGAGGGAAAGGCAAACAAAAGGAACGGCCGGACGACCGACCCACCAGTTTACGTGGATCTCGTCCGGCCGTTTGCCACAGCGGTGCGGCAGCGGCTACTTCGCCGCCGGGTCCTTCGGGCGCGGCGTGTCCACCGGGCCTCGGCGGACGGCGCCCGGGGCGTTCCACTCGGCGCGCTTCTTCGCCCGCTTCCTCGCGCGCTCCGAGGACTCCAGCTGGTACGGCACCGAGGTGACCAT
Source organism: Streptomyces sp. NBC_01351 (assembly GCF_036237315.1). Classification (GTDB taxonomy): domain Bacteria; phylum Actinomycetota; class Actinomycetes; order Streptomycetales; family Streptomycetaceae; genus Streptomyces. Next base: position 2,157,557 of record NZ_CP108356.1, read on the forward strand.
CACACCGGGCGTGAAGAGCAGACGGCCCTTGAGGCGCAGCGCGCTCTGGTTGTGGAGGAGGTGCTCGTACCAGCGGCCGACCACGTACTCGGGGATGTACACGCTGACCGCGTCGCGCGGGTTCTCGCTGCGCAGGCTCTTGACGTACTCGACGACCGGGCGGGTGATCTCGCGGTACGGCGAGTCGAGGATCTTCAGCGGGACGTTGATCCCGCGCCGGTCCCACTCCTCGCGCAGGGCCTTGGTCTCCGCGTCGTCGACGTTGACGCTGAGCGCCTCCAGCCGGTTGGAGTGCAGCAGCTTCGCGTAGGCGAGGGCACGCAGGGTCGGCTTGTGGAGCTTGGAGACCAGGACGACCGAGTGCACGCGCGAGGGCCTCACGTACTCGTCGGGGCGCTCCTCGGCGGCGGCGATCTCGAAGGCGACGCGGTCGTAGTGCCTGCGGATCGCGGTCATGGTGCCGTAGAAGATCACCATGCCGAGCAGGGCGACCCAGGCGCCGTGGGTGAACTTGGTGGCGAGGACGACGACCAGCACCAGGCCCGTAAAGAAGGCGCCGAAGGTGTTGATCGCGCGGGAGCGGATCATGCCGCGGCGCTTGGCGGGGTCGCGCTCGGTCTTCAGGTGCCGGTTCCAGTGCCGGACCATGCCGGTCTGGCTGAGCGTGAAGGAGACGAAGACGCCGACGATGTAGAGCTGGATGAGCTTCGTCGAGTCGGCCTCGTACACCCAGACGAGCAGCATGGCGGCGCCCGCGAGGAGCACGATGCCGTTGGAGAAGGCGAGCCGGTCGCCGCGGGTGTGCAGCTGGCGGGGCAGGTAGCGGTCCTGCGCGAGGATCGAGCCGAGCAGCGGGAAGCCGTTGTAGGCGGTGTTCGCGGCGAGGAACAGGACGAGCGCGGTGGCCGCGGCGAGCAGGATGAAGAGGAAGGATCCCTCGCCGAAGACCGCCTCGGCGACCTGGGAGATCACCGGGTGCTGGACGTAGTCGGGGCCGACCGGTACGCCGTCCACCAGCAGGTCCTGCGCGGGCTTCTCGGCCATCTTGACGTTGCTGGCCATGGCCAGGGCGATGATGCCGCAGAACATGGTCACGGCCAGGGCGCCCATCAGGGCCAGGGTGGTCGCGGCGTTCTTGCTCTTGGGCTTGCGGAAGGCGGGCACCCCGTTGCTGATCGCCTCAACGCCCGTCAGGGCGGCGCAGCCGGAGGAGAAGGCCCGCAGTAGCAGGAAGAGCAGCGCGAAGCCGGCCAGGCCCTCGTGTTCGGCCTTGATTTCGAAATCGGCGGTCGGCGCCTTCATCGTGTCGTCGAGGACGATGCCCCGCCAGGCACCCCAGGCGATCATGAGGAAGACGGCGGCGACGAAGACGTAGGTCGGAATCGCGAAGAGCTTTCCGGACTCCTTCATGCCGCGCAGGTTCATCAGCGTCAGCAGCAGGATCATCCCGACGGCGCAGAACACCTTGTGCTCGACGACGAAGGGAATGGCGGAGCCGAGGTTCTCGACGCCCGAGGAGATCGACACGGCGACGGTCAGCACGTAGTCGACGAGCAGGGCGCTCGCGACGGTGAGACCGGCCTTGGGCCCGAGGTTGGTGTTGGCGACCTCGTAGTCACCGCCGCCGCTCGGGTAGGCGTGGACGTTCTGCCGGTATGAGGCGACCACGGTGAACATCAGCACGACGACCGCGGCGGCGATCCAGGGGCTGTAGCTGTACGCCGACACGCCCGCGATCGACAGGACCAGCAGAACCTCGCCCGGCGCATATGCCACGGAGGAGAGCGGGTCGGAGGCGAAGACGGGAAGGGCGATCCGCTTGGGGAGGAGTGTTTCTCCTAGGCGGTCGCTGCGTAGCGCCCGGCCGATCAGGATCCGTTTGGGCACGTCGGTCAGTTTGGACACGGAGAGGATCGTATGCGTTCGATATCAGGCTGACGAACCCCCCACCCGTTCACACTGCAATCCCACCCCATTTCCTCCCCGACTAGACCCCAAGCGCACCACAACAGGTCACACACGTGACCGCCCGTGTGTAGCTTGGGCCATGGTCTGAGACCCTGTTAAGCCAGAGCATGCAATGAGGCTGGGAACCAGCGAGTCGCTGACAGCCGGAAGGACGGCCGTGCACATCGTCATTATGGGCTGCGGAAGAGTGGGTTCCGCCCTCGCCCAGACCTTGGAACAGCAGGGGCATACGGTCGCCGTCGTCGACCAGGACCCCACCGCATTCCGCCGGCTGGGCGCCGGGTTCGGCGGCCGTCGCGTCACCGGAGTCGGCTTCGACCAGGACACGCTGCGCGAGGCCGGCATCGAGGAGGCGGGAGCCTTCGCCGCGGTCAGCAGCGGTGACAATTCCAACATCATCGCCGCCCGCGTGGCGCGCGAGATGTTCGGCGTCGAGAACGTCGCCGCCCGCATCTACGACCCCAAGCGCGCCGAGGTCTACCAGCGCCTCGGCATCCCCACCGTCGCGACCGTACGGTGGACCGCCGACCAGATGCTGCGCCGGCTGCTGCCCTCGGGCGCCGAGCCGCTGTGGCGCGACCCGAGCGGCGGCGTGCAGCTCGCCGAGGTGCACACCTCCGCCACCTGGATCGGGCACAAGGTCAGCAAGCTCCAGGACGAGACGGGCGTGCGCGTCGCGTTCCTCACCCGCCTGGGCGAGGCCACGCTGCCGACGTCGCAGACGGTTCTTCAGGAGGGCGACCTCGTCCACGTGATGATGCGCACGGACGAGATCGACAAGGTCGAGGCGGCCTTCGCAGAAGGGCCCGAGGAGGCACACGCATGAGGGTCGCGATCGCCGGAGCCGGCGCGGTGGGCCGTTCCATCGCGGGTGAACTGCTGGAGAACGGCCACGAGGTGCTCCTGGTCGACAAGGCGCCGACCGCCATCTCGGTGGAACGGGTGCCGCAGGCCGAGTGGCTGCTGGCCGACGCCTGCGAGATCACTTCGCTGGACGAGGCCGCGCTCCAGCGCTGCAACGTGGTCATCGCCGCGACCGGCGACGACAAGGTCAACCTCGTCGTCTCCCTCCTCGCGAAGACCGAGTACGGGGTCCCGCGCGTGGTGGCCCGCGTCAACAACCCGAAGAACGAGTGGCTCTTCAACGAGTCCTGGGGCGTCGACGTCGCCGTCTCCACGCCGCGCCTGATGTCGGCCCTGGTCGAGGAGGCCGTCAGCGTCGGCGACCTGGTGCGGCTGCTGCGCTTCAGCCACGGCGACGCGAACCTCGTCGAGCTGACCCTGCCGCCGGACTCCTCCGTCGCGGGCACCCAGATCAGCGAGATCTCGTGGCCCGAGGACACCTCGCTGGTCACGATCATCCGCGGCAACCGGGTCCTCACCCCGCACGGGGAAGAGACCCTCGAAGCGGGCGACGAGCTCCTCTTCGTGGCCGCCCAAGCCCGCGAGGAACAACTGGAGGACCTCCTCCAGGCCCGCCAGTAGCCCTGCGGGCACGTTCGCACGCTTGCACGCCGAAGGGGGCGGGGCGACCGGTTCCGGTCGCCCCGCCCCCTTCGTGCATTTCAGCCTCGCCGGCGATTGAGGCGTGGGGGTCCCCCCGGACGGAGTCTGGGGGAGGTCCGGGGCAGAGCCCCGGCAGCGGCGCCGCACCCGACCGGCACGCTGCGGCTCAGGCCCGCTTCTCCGCCGCGGCGGCGGCTTCGGCCTCCTTGGCCTCCCATTCCGCAATCACATCGATCGGCGGCGGCGCCTTCGCCAGGAACACCCACGTGAAGTACACCGCGAGCACCATCGGCGGCAGCTTCAGCGCGATCAGCACCCAGCCGAGCTGCGTCGCGTCCCCCCACCAGTACAGCGGGAAGAGGATCGCGTACTTGGCGAGGAAGATCAGCCCCCACGCCAGGCTCGCCTTGACGTACGCCTTCTTGCGTCCCGGGTTGCGCGTGCGCCAGGACAGGTTCTCCTTGAACACCGGCCCGAGGATCACGCCCAGCAGCGGGAAGCCCACCAGGGCCGAGACCGTGAAGGCCACGCCCAGGCCGACCCCGTAGATCATGCCCGGCAGGTAGAAGCCCTTCGCGCTGCCCGTGAACAGGGCGAAGGCCACGCCCACGCCCACGCCGAAGACCCCGCTGAAGGCGTGCTTCACCGTGTCCTTGCGCAGTAGCCGCACGATCACCAGCAGTACGGCGACCGCGCCCGCGGCGATGGCGGAGAGCTTCACGTCCTTGTTGATCGTGTAGATCATGACGAAGAGCAGCCCGGGAAGCATCGTCTCCACGGTGCCCCGGATGCCCCCGAAGGCGTCGAACAGCGCCGCCTGCGTCACCGCCTTCTGGTCATCGGAAGGCGCGGCGGCGGCTTCTGGGGTGGTCGCGCCGGGCGTGGTCGGTTTGTCGAGTGACGTCACCGGTTCAGTGCTCCTGTCCGAGCGGTCGGAGTTCGTACTTCGGGTTGAAGAGCACCCGACGGCCGTGGCTCATGGAGATGCGCCCGGAAGCGATCAGACGGCGGCCGGGCTCGATTCCCACGATCGAGCGACGCCCGAGCCAGACCACGTCCAGCGCCGCCGAGCCGTCGAACAGCTCGGCCTCCAGGGCGGGAACGCCCGCGCGCGGCCGCAGGGTGACGGTACGCAGCGTTCCCGTCACCTTGACTATCTGGCGGTCGTGGCAGTCGCAGATCCGCGTACACCCCGCGGCTTCTGCGTCCTCTTGCAGCTCCGCCGAATGCAGCTCCTCCTGCGAGGTGGACAGCCGCTCTATCATCCGGCGGAACCGGCCCGCCGGCCTGGCCGACCTGGCCGGCTTGGCGGACTTCTCGGGACGCGGTTCAGCACTCATGACAAGAAGCCTACCGGCGTGCCCACCACCTATCGAAGCTACCGCTCGAAGCGGTACCCCATGCCCGGTTCGGTGATGAAGTGCCGGGGGTGCGAGGGGTCCGCCTCCAGTTTGCGGCGCAGCTGCGCCATGTAGACCCGCAGGTAGTTCGTCTCGGTGCCGTACGAGGGCCCCCACACCTCCTGGAGGAGCTGCTTCTGGCTGACCAGCTTGCCCCCGTTGCGTACGAGGACCTCCAGCAGGTGCCACTCGGTGGGCGTCAGCCGTACGTCGCGGCCCTCCCGTACCGCCTTCTTGGCGGCCAGGTCCACCGTGAAGCCGGAGGTCTCCACGACCACCTCGCCGTCGCCGGAGCCGGTGGACGGCTCGGCCCGGCGGACGGCGGCGCGCAGCCGGGCCAGCAGCTCGTCCATGCCGAAGGGCTTGGTGACGTAGTCGTCGGCGCCCGCGTCGAGGGCCTCGACCTTCTCGTCGGAGGTGTGGCGGGCGGAGAGGACCAGGATCGGCACCCGGGTCCAGCCCCGCAGGCCCTTGATGACCTCGATCCCGTCCATGTCGGGCAGGCCGAGGTCGAGCAGCACCACGTCGGGGTGCCGGGCGGCCGCGAGCTCCAGTGCGCTCGCACCGTCGGCGGCGGCGTCGACCTCGTACTTGCGCGCCTTGAGGTTGATCACGAGGGCTCGGACGATCTGCGGCTCGTCTTCGACTACGAGCACCCGGGTCATTGAGGTCCTGCCTTCTGTCGTTCGGTATGGAGGTGTTCCAGGGTCGTGTCCGCACCGGGTCCGGTACTCCGGGCTTCGCTACGGGCTTCGCCGTCCACCGTGACGTGTGACGGCGTACGCCCTCGGCCCGCGGCGCGCAGGGTGAGCACCATGGTGAGTCCGCCGCCGGGGGTGTCCTCGGCCGACAGGGTGCCGTCCATGGCTTCGGCGAAGCCCCGGGCCACCGCGAGTCCGAGGCCCACGCCGGCTCCGCGCGGGGCGTCCCCGTGGCGCTGGAAGGGGGCGAAGATCCGGTCCTTGGCCTCGTCGGGCACGCCCGGTCCGCGGTCCACGACCCGCACCTCGACCCGGTCGCCGAGGAAGCTGGCCGCGACCAGCACCCGCTGCCCCGGCGGGCTGTACTTGACGGCGTTCTCCACCACGTTGGCCACGGTCCGCTCCAGCAGCCCCGGGTCCACCGCGACCATGGGCAGGGTCTCGGGCACGTCCAGCAGCACGCTGTCCTCCGGTACGCCGCCCAGCGCCATCGGGACCACCTCGTCGAGGTCGATCTCCCTGATCAGCGGGGTGACGGTGCCGGTCTGCAGCCGGGACATGTCCAGCAGGTTGCCCACCAGGTGGTCGAGCCGGTCGGCGCCGTCCTCGATGCCTTCGAGGAGCTCGGCCCGGTCCTCCTCGGACCAGTCCACGTCGTCGGAGCGCAGGGAGCTCACGGACGCCTTGATGGAGGCCAGCGGCGTACGCAGGTCATGGCTCACGGCGGCCAGCAGCGCGGTCCGGATCCGGTTGCCCTCGGCCAGCCGGCGGGCCTCCTCGGCCTCCCCGACGAGGCGCTCCCGGTCCAGGACCACGGCGGCCTGGGCGGCGAAGGCCCCGAGCACCCGGCGGTCCTCGGCGGGCAGCACCCGGCCGGACAGGGCGAGGGCCATGTGGTCCCCGATGGGCATGTCCACATCGGCGTCCTCGGGCCGGTCCACGGGGCGCGGACCCACGCTGCCGGCCCGTGTCCAGGGCTCCACGCCGCCCGCGCGCTCCAGCAGGGCCACGGACTCCATCGCGAAGGTCTCCCGGACCCGTTCCAGCAGTGCGGGCAGCGCGGTCTCCCCGCGCAGCACGCTGCCGGCCAGGAAGGAGAGGATCTCGGACTCGGCGCGCAGCCGCGCGGCCTGGTGGGTGCGCCGGGCGGCCAGGTCCACCACCGAGGCGACCGAGACGGCGACCCCGAAGAAGATGGAGATCGCCACGATGTTCCTGGGGTCGGAGACGGTGAACCGGTGCAGCGGCGGGGCGAAGTAGTAGTTCAGCAGCAGTGAGCCGCAGGCGGCCGAGGCGAGGGCCGGCCAGAGCCCGCCGAGCAGCGCCGCGGCCACGGTCAGCGCCAGGAAGAGCAGCATGTCGTTGGCGAGCCCGGGGTCCGCCTCGACGTGTGTGAGCAGCAGGCACAGCAGCACGGGGAGGATCACGCCGACCACCCAGCCGGCGACGATCCGGGGCCGGCCGAGGCGGGCCGCGGAGCGGACCACGGGCAGTCCGCGCCCCTTGGCCACCTCCTCGTGCGTGACGATGTGCACGTCGAGGTCGGGGCCGGAGTCGCGGGCCACGGTGGCGCCCACGCCGGGGCCGAAGACGTACTGCCAGGCCTTGCGGCGGCTGGAGCCGAGCACGATCTGGGTGGCGTTGACCCCGCGGGCGAAGGCGAGCAGCGCGTCCGGGACGTCGTCGCCGATCACATGGTGAAACGTTCCCCCCAGGTCCTCGACCAGGGTCCGCTGGATCGCCAGCTCCTTCGGCGAGGCCGCCGTCAGGCCGTCGCTGCGGGCGATGTACACGGCGAGGATCTCGCTGCCGGAGCCCTTGGCCGCCATCCGGGAGGCGCGCCGGATCAGCGTGCGCCCCTCCGGCCCGCCGGTGAGCCCCACGACGATCCGTTCGCGCGCCTGCCAGGTGGAGCGGATGTCGTGCTCGCCCCGGTACTGCTGGAGGTACTCGTCCGCCCGGTCGGCCACCCACAGCAACGCGAGCTCGCGCAGGGCGGTGAGGTTGCCGGGGCGGAAGTAGTTGGACAGGGCCGCGTCGACCTTGTCGGGCTTGTATATGTTCCCGTGCGCCATCCGCCGGCGCAGCGCCTGCGGGGACATGTCGACCAGTTCGATCTGGTCGGCCCGCCGGACCACCTCGTCGGGCACGGTCTCCCGCTGCCGGACCCCGGTGATCGACTCGACCACGTCCCCGAGGGACTCCAGGTGCTGGATGTTGACGGTGGACACGACGTCGATGCCCGCGCGCAGCAGCTCCTCGACGTCCTGCCAGCGCTTGGCGTTGCGCGAGCCCGGCACGTTGGTGTGCGCGAGCTCGTCCACGAGCGCGATGGCGGGCCCGCGGGCCAGCAGGGCGTCCACGTCCATCTCGGTGAAGGCGGCGCCGCGGTACGTCAGCTCCCTGCGCTCCACCTGCTCCAGCCCGTGCAGCATCACCTCGGTGCGCGGCCGCCCGTGGTGCTCGACGAATCCGACGACGCAGTCGGCGCCCCGCTCCACCCTGCGGTGGCCCTCGGAGAGCATCGCGTAGGTCTTGCCCACACCGGGTGCCGCGCCGAGATAGATCCTTAGCTTGCCGCGTCCCATGGGGCCATTCTCAGTGACCTTTGCCCCGTTCACGCACCTTTGGCGCCCCGTGCGCCGATCCCTGACGGATCCCTGACGCGGGTGTTTCGCCGCGCCGGCGCCGACGCCGTGAAACACCGCGGGCCGTACCCCCAAGGAGTACGGCCCACGGCCTGAAACGTTCGTCGCCCTCGCGCAGCGGGGGTCAGCGAACCTCGGTGATCTCCGGGCCGCGCTCCAGCTGGCCCATGCCACCGCCGAAGCGGGAGCCTTCCTCCTGCTGCTCCTCCGTCGTCTGCACGCCGTCCGGCACCATCTGGGCGTCGTTCGGCAGCTTCAGGACGATCGGGTCGCGGGGGGCCATCGGGCCGTCGCCGCGGACGACGACGGTGTCCCGGAAGATCTGCTCCAGCACGCCGGCCGACTCGGGGCGCACCGCGCCCTGGCCGGAAATGACGCCCCGCAGGAACCAGCGCGGGCCGTCGACGCCCACGAAGCGGACCAGCTGGGCGCCGGTCTGCCCGTCCGGGAGCGGTACGGGAACCTGCGCGCGCAGCTCCCAGCCCAGCGGACCCTCGACCTCGTCGATGATGCCGCCCTGCTGGGTGATGCCCGAGGCGATCTCCTCGCGGACCTCGCCCCAGATGCCTTCCTTCTTGGGCGCGGCGAAGGCCTGCAGCTGTACGGCGCTGTCGCGCAGCACCACGGTCGCGGCCACGATCGCGTCACCGGCGACCTCGACGCGCAGCTCCATGCCCTCGACCCCGGGTACGAAGATGCCACCCAGGTCGACCCGGCCGTCGGCCGGGTTGCCGAGCACCTCGGAGACGTCCCACGGGCCGTCGGGCCGGGGGGCCGGGGGCAGGTTCACGCGGCGCGGGCGGGCCGCGTCGTCCTGCTCGTCGGCGTCGGCCTCAGCGCCGTCCACGCTGTCGACGACCTGCTCGGCCGCGCCGCCGTCCTTGACGGAGTCGTTCTTCTTGCGACGTCCGAACACGTCACTGTCCTTCCCGGTCGGTTACGACCGAAGCGTAGCCATTCCCACCCTGCTGACCAGCGCCGGATCCGGCCACGGCCGCATGACCGCCGGTGGAGCCGAAACCCCCCTCGGCCCGGGCCGAGCCGGGAAGTTCCGCCACCTCGTGGAAGCGCACCTTCTCGACCCTCTGGACAACCAGCTGGGCAATGCGGTCGAAACGCTCGAACCGGACGCTCTCGCGAGGGTCGAGATTGACCACGATCACCTTGATCTCTCCACGGTACCCGGCATCCACCGTCCCGGGGGCATTCACGAGCGCGAGCCCGCACCGGGCGGCCAGGCCCGAGCGCGGGTGCACGAAGGCCGCGTACCCGTCGGGCAGCGCGATGGACACGCCGGTGGGCAGCACGGCCCGCTCGCCGGGGGCGAGCTCGGCGGCCTTCGTGGTCACCAGGTCGCAGCCGGCGTCGCCGGGGTGGCCGTACTCCGGGATGGGCACCTCGGGGTCGACGCGGCGGATCAGCACGTCGACGTCATGACGCGGGACGTTGTCGTTCAGGGACATCAGGGGTTCACCTCGAAGGCGCGTGCGCGCCTGACCTGGTCCGGGTCGGCCATCGCCGCCTGGATCTCCTCGGGCCGACCGTTGTCGATGAAGTGGTCGACCTTCACCTCGATGAACAGCGCGTCCGCGCGCACGGCGATCGGGCCCTCGGGCCCGCCTATGCGCCCGACCGCACTGCAGTAGATCTTCCGCCCGGCCACGGCCGTGACCTCGGCCTCCAGGTACAGCACGGTGTCCACGGGCACCGGCCGTACGAAGTCGGTCTCCAGCCTGCCCGTCACCGCGATGACGCGCAGCAGCCAGTTCAGGGAGCCGAGGGTCTCGTCGAGCGCGGTGGCCAGCACCCCGCCGTGGGCGAGACCCGGGGCACCCTGGTGCGCGGGCTTGACGGTGAACTCGGCACTGACGCGTACGCCCTCGCCCGCCCGGGCCTCCAGGTGGAGTCCGTGGGGCTGGCTCCCGCCGCACCCGAAACAGTGCTCGTAGTGCGCACCGAGGAGCTCGCCGGGTGCGGGGGCATCGGGGTGCCGGACCGGCGCGGTGGCATCGGCCGGGGGCGTCAACGCTGTGTTTCGTCCACTCACAGCCGCAGACCTTACCCGCGCGGCTACCCGCCGGTCGCCTCGTGGCAGGCTTGGCGGTATGCAGCTCTCCCCCGCGCACCACGACGAACGCCTGACCGCGCCCCGCTCCTGGTGGTTCATCGCCGTACTCATCGGGCTCGCGTGCGCGCTGATGCTGCTGCCGCTGGGCACCCTGCCGCTCCTGGCCGGCCTGGTCGGCGGCACCGCGCTCGCCGGTCTGCTGGTGAGCTCGTACGGGTCCGCGCGCGTGCGCGTGGTGAACGGCGCGCTGGCGGCCGGGGATGCCCGGATCCCGGTGGCGGCCCTCGGCGAGCCCGAGGTGCTGGACGCCGAGGAGTCCCGCGCCTGGCGCTCGTACAAGGCCGACGCCCGCGCCTTCATGCTGATGCGCAGCTACGTGCCGACGGCGCTCCGCGTCGAGATCACGGACCCGACGGACCCGACGCCGTACGTCTACGTCTCCACCCGCGAGCCGGAAGCACTGGCGGCGGCGATCATGGCAGCCAAATCCAGCTCCGCCGAAACCTCCAGCCCCGCCGGCGCTTGAGGCGACCTTCCAGCCCCGCCGGCGCTTGAGGCGTGGGGGTCCCCCCGGACGGAGTCTGGGGGAAGGTTCGGGGCGGAGCCCCGGCAGCGGCGCTCAGTCCTTGGTCGCCGGGTTCGCCTCCGGGTCGGCGGCCTCAAGGGCGGCCCTGGCGGCCTCGGGAAGGGGCTGGGTGGGCTGTTCAAGGGGCGGCAGGGCCGGCAGGGCGTCCCAGGACACGGCGCGGCTCCGCAGGTCCGCACGGACCTTCTCCGCGAGTTTCCGCGTATCGCGGCGGTTCATGACCGCGCCCACCGCCGCGCCGATCATGAACGGCATGAGGTTCGGCAGGTTGCGGAACATCCGCTTCATGATCTGCTGGCGCAGTTCGCGCTTCATCTGACCGCCGAGCGCCGCGTTCAGCGTCGTCGGTTTGGTCAGGTCGACCCCGCGCTCCTCCGTCCAGGAGGTCAGGTAGGCGAAGCTGCGCTCCTTGAGCGTGCCGGGCGCCCGCAGGCCGTAGACCTCGTGGAGCTCGGCGATGAGCTTCAGCTCGATCGCCGCGACCCCGGTGATCTCGGCGGCCATTTCCATCGGCATGGCGGGCGGGACGGGCAGCATGGCCGCCGCTCCGATGCCCGCGCCGACGGTGGAAGTGCCGTTGGCGGCTCCCGAGATCAGCTTGTCGGCAAGCTGATCGGGGCCGAGGCCCGGGAACTGTGCGCGCAGGGTCGCGAGGTCCCGAACCGGAACGCGCGGTGCGTTCTCGATGATTCTTTCGGTGATGTGCAGGGCGGCGTCCCTGACACTTTCGCCGCCCTTGCGCATACCGTTTTTGACGGCTTGCAGCCGACGAGCCCCGGACCGCTGCCGGGACGCCTCGTCGGCCCCTGTGGCCGACGGCACCGCTATCGCGGTGCCGGAGGGCACGGCGGGGCCGCCGGGGGCTCCAGGACCCGTTTCCGGGTCCGTGGTGGCCACCTGCGTCTCCGCCGATTCACCACGTTTTCGCAAGAGGCGCTTGCGAAACGGTGTCGAGCCAGCCACGGCCGACGCCTCTCAGTCGCAGTCGCGGCAGATCGGCTGACCGTTCTTCTCGCGTGCCAGCTGGCTGCGGTGGTGCACCAGGAAGCAGCTCATGCAGGTGAACTCGTCGGCCTGCTTGGGCAGGACCCGGACGGCCAGCTCCTCATTGGAGAGGTCCGCACCGGGCAGCTCCAGGCTTTCGGCCGAGTCGAACTCGTCCATGTCGACGGACGAGGACGACTTCTCGTTCCGTCGTGCCTTCAGCTCTTCAATGCTGTCGTTGTCGACGTCGTCGTCGGTCTTGCGTGGGGTGTCGTAGTCCGTTGCCATTGTTCGCTCTCCCCCTCTGGGTGTTAGCGGTGTCTCAGCGCACGTAACGCGCGAGAGGCCGGACTTGTGCCCGACCTGAGGCGGAGATTTTGCCTCACATCAAGGTCTGTTACTCAATCGACACCCAGCCGCACGCCTGAAGAGCCGATTGGCTGGGATGACGACCGGGACCGTACACGGTCCGGGGGCCGTCTTGCACAAACGCCACCCCGTGTATTTCCCGCCATTAGGGGGGCCGGAAACCCGGACTTCCCGGGCTTTCCGGCCGCCCCGGGGTCACTGAACGCACATGGCCGGACACTGGGCACTGTGATCGATCACACAGAATCAAGCGACTGCACAGGGCAAGCATTCAGCCAACAGCGAACACGGGGTCGGGATCTCACAAGGGAAGAGTGACACGCATCACGAGGCCACCGCCCTCCCGGGGCACCGCCTGGATCCTCCCGCCGTGTGCGCGCGCCACGGAGCGCGCGATCGACAGGCCCAGTCCGACACCCTTGTCACTGCCCGTTCGCTCCGTACGCAGCCGTCTGAAGGGCTCGAAGAGGTTGTCCACCTCGTACGCGGGAACGACGGGACCCGTGTTCGATACCAGGAGCACCGCCTGGCCATGCACGGCCTCGGTCGTGACCTCCACCCAGCCGCCCTCCGGCACGTTGTACCGGACGGCGTTCTGCACCAGGTTGAGGGCGATCCGTTCCAGCAGCACGCCGTTGCCCTGGACGACGGCCGGCGCGCGCTCGCCCCGGATCTCCACGCCCTTCGCCTCGGCCTCGCCGCGCACCTGGTCGACGGCGCGCGAGGCGACCTCCGCCAGGTCCACGGGCTTGCGCTCGACGATCTGGTTCTCGCTGCGGGCCAGCAGCAGCAGGCCCTCGACCAGCTGCTCGCTGCGCTCGTTCGTGGCGAGCAGGGTCTTCCCGAGCTGCTGGAGCTCGACCGGGGCCCCGGGATCGGAGAGGTGGACCTCCAGCAGGGTCCGGTTGATCGCGAGCGGCGTCCGCAGCTCGTGCGAGGCGTTCGCCACGAACCTCTGCTGGGCCGTGAAGGCCCGCTCCAGCCGGTCGAGCATCTCGTCGAAGGTGTCCGCGAGCTCCTTGAGCTCGTCGTCCGGGCCGTCCAGCTCGATCCGCCGGGTCAGATCGGAGCCGACCACCCGGCGGGCGGTGCGGGTGATCCTGCCGAGCGGCGAGAGCACCCGGCCGGCCATCGCGTAGCCGAAGGCGAAGGCGATGATGCTCAGGCCGAGCAGGGCCATCAGCGACCGGCTCAGCAGATCGTCCAGGGAGTGCCGGCGCTGTTCGGCCATGCACTGGCTGATCGCCGCGTTGAACTGCGAGGCCGACTGGTTGATGGTGGCGACGCCGGGGCAGGTGGCGCTGGTGACCTGCGCGTTCCCGCCGACGAACTCGTACGGCATCGCGTTGCCCTCCCGCAGGGCCTGCGCCGCCAGGAGGTAGATGATCGACAGCAGCAGGATGCCCGCGATCAGGAACATCCCGCCGTACAGCAGCGTGAGGCGTATCCGGATGGTCGGCCTCAGCCACGGGAAGGGACCCTCGGGCTGACCGGGGTCCCAGGTCGGTTTCGGTGGCGCCGGAGGTGGCGCCGGAGTCGTCGCCACCCTCGTCAGATCCGGTACCCGGAGCCAGGCACGGTCACGATGACCGGCGGCTCCCCCAGCTTGCGCCGCAGGGTCATGACCGTCACCCGCACCACGTTCGTGAAGGGATCGGTGTTCTCGTCCCATGCCTTCTCCAGCAGCTGCTCGGCGGAAACGACGGTCCCTTCGCTGCGCATGAGGACCTCCAGCACCGCGAACTCCTTCGGCGCCAGCTGCACCTCCTTGCCCTCGCGGAACACCTCGCGGCGGTTCGGGTCCAGCTTGATCCCGGCCCTCTCCAGCACGGGCGGCAGCGCGACGGTGGTGCGCCGCCCCAGCGCCCGCACGCGGGCGGTGAGCTCGGTGAAGGCGAAGGGCTTGGGCAGGTAGTCGTCCGCCCCGAGCTCCAGCCCCTCCACCCGGTCGCTGACGTCTCCGGAGGCGGTCAGCATCAGCACGCGGGTGGGCATGCCGAGCTCGACGATCTTGCGGCAGACGTCGTCCCCGTGGACGAGCGGGAGGTCCCGGTCGAGCACGACCACGTCGTAGTCGTTCACCCCGACGCGTTCGAGGGCGGCGGCGCCGTCGTACACGACGTCCACGGCCATGGCCTCCCGGCGCAGTCCGGTGGCCACCGCATCGGCGAGCAGCTGCTCGTCCTCGACGACGAGTACGCGCACGTCGTTTCCTTCCTCCGAGCCCGTGAGGGCACACGTGTATTGCGTCGTCCATCCTGCCCGTTTCGCCGGTAAACCGGCTGTAAGGCGCCGCACGGAGGGGGCGCCCGGGGTGGAAGTGAGGATTGACTCGCCTGGTGAGGTTTCCGGGCCCGGAGGGCCGGGGAGGACGTCAGCACACCCCATCCACTCCCTGACGGCGGACAGCCACGTGCCGCCGCCGACCCACGAAGAGGGGGCGAACCCCATCATGGACGCATTCACCGCGGGTCTCCTGCAGCGCATCAGGGCCACGCAGTCGGACCTCAGGCAGGCCCGCGAGACGGGCGACGACTTCCTCGCGGAAGTGGAACAGGCGGAGCTGGAAGACCTCCAGCGCCTCGCCGCGGAACACGGAGTCCCGGTCTCGGCCGCGGTCCCCGCCTCCTGACCTGCCGGTCCTGCACGCATCGAACCCCGGCCGCCCTCACGGCGACCGGGGTTCGCGCATGTCCGGCCCCGCCGCTGCCAGGGGCTCCGCCCCCGGCCCCTCCCCCGGCTACCGCTGGGGGTACCCCCAGCGCCTCAAACGCCGGCGGGGCTGAATTTGGCTGATGCAGCCTGCCTGGCGGAGCCCCGGGAAGGCGGCCCGCAGGGGTCAGTCGTGCCAGGCCCCGGCCGCGTCCAGGAGCGGCTGCAGCGAGGCGAAGACGGCCGGTGTGGCGGCCAGGGCGAGCTCCCCCGAGGCGGCCTCCCCCGGCCGACCGCCCGTGAGGGCCCCGGCCTCGCGGGCGATGAGGTCACCCGCCGCCAGGTCCCACGGGTTCAGCCCCCGCTCGTAGTACCCGTCCAGCCGCCCGGCCGCCACGTCGCACAGGTCCAGCGCCGCCGACCCGCCCCGACGGATGTCGCGGACCAGCGGGATGATCCGTGCCGCGACCTCGGCCTGCCGGACCCGCCGCGTCTGGAGGTACCCGAAGCCGGTCCCGACCAGCGCCTGGTCCAGCGGCGCCGCCGCCCGGCACGCGAGCCGCGCCCCGCCCAGCCACGCCCCGCCGCCCAGCACCGCGTGATACGTCTCCCCGCGCATCGGCGCCGCCACGACGCCGACCACCGTCTCGCCCTCGTACTCGGCCGCGATGGACACGCCCCAGCTCGGCAGCCCGTAGAGGTAGTTGACCGTGCCGTCCAGCGGGTCGACGACCCACCGGATCCCGCTCGTGCCCCGGGAGTCCGCGCCCTCCTCGCCGAGCAGCCCGTCCTCGGGCCTCCGCTCCGCGAGGATCCCCGTGATCACCTTCTCCGCCGCGATGTCCATCTCGGTCACCACGTCGATCGGGCTGCTCTTGACCGCGGCCACCGCCAGATCGGCCGGCCGGCCGTCGCGCAGCAGCGCTCCGGCCTGCCGGGCGGCCTCCAGGCCCACGTCCAGCAGTTCGGCCTTCAGCTCTTCAGAGATCACGGTCCGGCTACTCCTCTGCGTTCCTACGCGTACGGACTGTCCACGCCCGCGGCCGCCGGCCGGGGCCCTCGCGCCGGGCAGCAGCCCACGGCGCACAGATCATGGCTTGCTCCGAGCAGCCCGAGCGCGCACCGCTCGACGGGCTCGCCCCGTTCGGCCGCGGCCCGCTCCAGCACGAGTTCCCGTACCGCCGCCGCGAACCGCGGGTCGGCCCCGACCGTCGCCGACCGGGCGATCGGCAGGCCCAGCTCCGCGGCCTTGGCCGTCGCCTCCGTGTCGAGGTCGTACAGGACCTCCATGTGGTCCGAGACGAAGCCGATCGGCACCATGACCGCCGCCGGGGCGCCCGCCGCGTGCAGGGCCTCCAGGTGGTCGCAGATGTCCGGCTCCAGCCACGGGATGTGCGGGGCGCCGCTGCGCGACTGGTAGACGAGCTCCCAGGGCAGTTCGGTGCCCGTCTCGGCCCGGACCGCGTCCGCGATGACCTCGGCGACGTCCAGGTGCTGCTTGACGTAGGCCCCGCCCTCGCCGCCCCGCGTGTGCTCCTCGACCGGCCCGGAGGTGTCGGCCGCCGCGGTGGGGATGGAGTGCGTGGTGAAGACCAGGCGGGCGCCGGCCCGGACCTCGTCGGGCAGGGACTCCAGCGAGGCGAGCACCCCGTCGATCATGGGCTGCACGAAGCCGGGGTGGTTGAAGTAGTGCCGCAGCTTGTCCACCTTCGGCAGCTCGGCCACCCCCTCCTCGGCGAGCGCGGCGAGCGCGTCGGCGAGGTTCTCGCGGTACTGGCGGCAGCCCGAGTACGAGGCGTACGCGCTGGTCGCGAGGACGGCGATGCGGCGGCGCCCGTCGGCGGCCATCTCGCGCATCACGTCGTTCAGGTACGGGGCCCAGTTGCGGTTGCCCCAGTAGACCGGCAGGTCCAGCCCGTGCTGGGCGAAGTCCTTGCGCAGCGCGTCCAGCAGCTCGCGGTTCTGGCCGTTGATGGGGCTGACGCCGCCGAAGCCGAAGTAGTGCTGCCCGACCTCCTTGAGCCGCTCGCGCGGGATGCCCCGGCCGCGTGTGACGTTCTCCAGGAACGGCACGACGTCGTCGGGTCCCTCGGGGCCGCCGAAGGACAGCAGCAGGAGGGCGTCGTAGGGAGCGGCGGGCCCGCCGGCGGGCGGGAGGAGCTGGTCTGACATGCGTCGAATCCTGCCACCCGGCGCACTCGGGCGGGAACCGGCCCGGCCGCGAGCCACCCCGCACCACAGGTAAGGTGACCCTAAGTTCCAGGATCCGGAACCCTCCCCATGCGGGCGCCCCGCCGGCGGTCGTAACCTGTATGGGCCAATGACGTCCCTTACGGAGGGCCCTTGCCCAGTCCCTACCGCGCGATCTTCGCGGCCCCCGGCACCAAAGGGTTCAGCGCCGCCGGCCTGATAGGCCGGCTGCCGATATCCATGGTCGGCGTCGGCATCCTGACGATGATCTCCGAGATGACCGGCCGCTACGCGATGGCCAGCGCCCTCACCGGCACCCTGGCGCTCGCCGCCGCGGTCATCGGCCCCCAGGTCTCCCGCCTGGTGGACCAGTACGGGCAGCGCCGCGTCCTGCGGCCGGCCACCGTGATCTCGGTGGCCGCCGTCGCCGGACTGCTGCTGGCCGCCGCGTACGGGCTCCCGGACTGGACGCTCTTCGTCTTCGCCGCGATCGCGGGTTGCGTGCCGAGCGTGGGCTCGATGATCCGCGCCCGCTGGACCGTGATCTACCAGGACTCCCCGCGCGAGCTGCACACCGCGTACTCCTTCGAGTCCGTGGTGGACGAGGTCTGCTTCATCTTCGGCCCGATCATCGCCATCGGGCTGTCCACCACCTGGTTCCCGGAGGCCGGCCCGCTGATCGCCGCCATCTGCCTGATGGTCGGCGTCTGGTGGCTCACCGCGCAGCGCTCCACCGAGCCGGCGCCGCACCCGCGCGACGAACACGCGGAGCGCACCTCGGCCCTGCGCTCCCCCGGCCTGCAGGTGCTCACGGCCACCTTCGTGGCCACCGGCGCGATCTTCGGCTCCATCGACGTGTCCACACTGGCCTTCGCCGAGGAGCAGGGCCACAAGGCCGCAGCGAGTCTCATCCTGGCCATCTGGGCGCTGGGGTCCTGTATCGCCGGAATCGTCTTCGGTCTGCTGCACCTCAAGGGCCGGACCGAACGCCGGTGGGTACTGGGCATCTGTGCGATGGCCGTGAGTATGATCCCCCTCCTACTGGCCGGGAACTTGCCGTTTCTGGCCGTGGCGCTCTTCGTCTCGGGCCTCGCCATCGCTCCCACGATGATCACCACGATGGCCCTGATCGAGGCGCACGTACCACGCGCGATGCTGACCGAGGGCATGACCTGGATCAGCACCGGCCTCGCGGTCGGCGTCGCCGTCGGCTCGTCCGTGACCGGTCTGGTCATCGACGCCGCCGGGGCTCGCAGCGGGTTCGTGGTCTCCATCTCGGCGGGGCTCGCCGCGGCGGCGGTGGCGTTCGCGGGATACCGCCGGCTGACGAGGCCGGCGCAAGGGGAGGAGCGTTCTGGCGATGGCGGACACACCGACGGCGCAGACAGCGGGGAAGAACGGGCCGACCACGTGGCGTAACTGGGCGGGGAACGTCACCGCCGCGCCCGCCCGCACCGTGGCTCCGGCCTCGGTCGAGGAGCTCCAGGAGACGGTCCGCAGGGCCGCGCAGGAGGGCTTGCGGGTGAAGGCGGTCGGCACCGGCCACTCCTTCACCGCGGCCGCCGCGACCGACGGGGTGCTGGTACGGCCGCAGACGCTGGCCGGGATCCGGGAGATCGACCGGGCCGCGGGCACGGTGACGGTGGCGGCGGGCACGGTCCTCAAGGACCTGAACGTGGCCCTGGCCCGGGAGGGCCTCTCCCTGACCAACATGGGCGACATCATGGAGCAGACGGTCTCCGGCGCCACGAGCACGGGCACGCACGGCACCGGCCGCGACTCGGCCTCCATCGCCGCCCAGATCCGCGGCCTGGAGCTGGTCACCGCGGACGGCGAGCTGCTGGTGTGCTCCGAGAAGGAGAACCCGGAGGTCTTCGCGGCGGCCCGGCTCGGCATCGGGGCGCTCGGCATCGTCACCGCGATCACCTTCGCCGTGGAGCCGATCTTCTTCCTGACCGCCCGTGAGGAGCCCATGGGCTTCGACCGGGTGACGGCCGAGTTCGACCAGCACGTCGCGGAGAACGAGCACTTCGAGTTCTACTGGTTCCCGCACACCGGCAACTGCAACACCAAGCGGAACAACCGCAGCCAGGGTCCCGCCGCCCCGCCCGGACCGGTCAGCGCCTGGATCGAGGACGAGCTGCTGTCCAACGGCCTCTTCCAGGCCGTCAACTCGCTGGGCCGAGCCGTCCCGGCCACCATCCCCGCCATCGCCCGCGTCGCGAGCCGCGCCCTTTCGGCGCGCACTTACACGGACATCCCGTACAAGGTGTTCACCAGCCCGCGCCGGGTGCGTTTCGTGGAGATGGAGTACGCCCTCCCGCGCGATCAGGTCGTCGAGGCCCTGCACAAGCTGCGGTGGATGGTCGACCGCTCGGACCTGCGGATCAGCTTCCCGGTGGAGGTGCGGACGGCCCCGGCGGACGACATCACGCTGTCGACGGCCTCGGGGCGCGAGACGGCGTACATCGCGGTGCACATGTACAAGGGCACCCCGTACCAGGCCTACTTCACGGCGGCCGAGCGCATCTTCACCGCGCACGGCGGCCGTCCCCACTGGGGCAAGGTGCACACGCGGGACGCGGAGTACTTCGCGGCGGCCTACCCCCGGTTCGGCGAGTTCACCGCGCTGCGGGACCGCCTCGACCCGGACCGGGTGTTCGGCAACGACTACCTGCGGCGCGTCTTGGGCAACTGAGCCTGGGCGACTGACCTAGGAGGCGCTCTGCTCGCCCGAAGGCGTCGGGGTGCCCGTGCCGGGGGTCGGGGTGGGCGTGGGTGTCGGCGTCGGGGTCTGCTTCGACGGCGAGGGGTCCGGAGCCGGGTCCCCCGAGCCCGAGGGGCTCGGGTCCGGGCTCGGGCTTCCGCCGCCTTGGGAGCGCGAGGGGCTCGGGGACGTCCCGGGTTCGGGGGTCTTCCCGCCCTTCTCGCCCCGCTCGCCCTTCTCCCCCGTGCCCGACTCGCTCCCGGAGGGGGCCGGTTCGTCGTGGCTCACCTTGCGGGTGCCGCCGGAGAAGATGGTGCCGCCGCCGCTGCTGACCGAGGTGTCGGAGATCGCCTCGTAGGTGCCGAGGGCGCCCAGCGAGATGACGAAGGCGGCGCCCGCGGCCACGGCCGTGCGCTTCCAGCCCCGTACCCGGGTGCCGTGCACGGTCGCCTCGCCGAACTCCTCGTCCGGGGGCGCGGCGGCACGGAGCGTCATCGTGCCGTCCGGAGCCCGTTCCCCGCCGGGCGCCGGCACCTCGCGGGTCCTGGGGCGGGCGCTCTCGCGCAGCTGGTCGCCGGTGCGCCGGAAGAGGTGCTGGATGACCGGTCCGCCGGCGGTGGCGACCACGCTGACGACGCCGGCGCCCAGGATCGTTCCGTAGACGCCCATCTTGGAGGCCAGCAGGGCCGCGGCGACCGTGGCGAGGGAGCTGCCGGCCACCTGAGCCGCACTCAGGTCGAGCTTCTTCTCCGCCTTCTTCTCCGCCGGTGTCTCCGGTTCGACGTCGTGCGTAGCCTTCTGACCCATCGCCATCCCCTGCGCGTCCTGCCCCTCGCGTGAACGAATCCCTCAGCACTTACTGACAGCCGAGCGAAACGGAAAGTTCCGTTTCTGCGGATTCTGTGAAGCAAGACACCCCGAATCGGACACGGGTGCAGGTGGGACCCGACAGAGGGCACGCCAACTCCCGCCGTCCGGGAGAAGTTCGGCGGCGCGGCGGTCCACCCAGGTGGCCCGAATGGAGTACTGTGGCGAGCCCTGGGGCCGTCCTTCCTTACGGATGTCCGGACTCGGGAGAGGGGGCCGGCTGATGGAAAACGGCACTCGAAGACCGGTGATGCCGCGGTATCGCACGGGCTCCTGCTGCGCACAGTAATCACTCGGTCACTGTGCGTGCCCAACAGGTAACCGTGCCATAACGGCGATCAAGGGCGCATGCCCGACACGCCGGTTTAACTCGGCAAGGTTGTGGCAGGCTGCACCCGGGCAGGCCACACTCGACTAGCGGAAGCAGCGACGCACGTGACGTCGGCAGGCACCACCCGGGAGGTCCCCATGCCCGAACTGCGTGTCGTGGCCGTCTCAAATGACGGCACACGACTGGTGCTCAAGGCTGGGGACAGCACGGAGTACACGCTTCCGATCGACGAGCGGCTGCGGGCTGCCGTGCGCAACGACCGCGCGCGCCTGAACCAGATCGAGATCGAGGTGGAGAGCCACCTCCGCCCCCGCGACATCCAGGCCCGCATACGGGCCGGTGCCTCCGCGGAGGAGGTCGCTCAACTCGCCGGCATCCCCGTCGACCGCGTACGCCGCTTCGAGGGCCCCGTGCTCGCCGAGCGCGCCTTCATGGCCGAGCGGGCCCGCAAGACCCCCGTGCGCCGTCCCGGCGAGAACACCGGTCCGCAGCTCGGCGAGGCCGTGCAGGAACGGCTGACCCTGCGCGGGGCCGAGAAGGAATCCGTCCAGTGGGACTCGTGGCGCCGCGACGACGGCACCTGGGAGGTCCTGCTCGTCTACCGGGTCGCGGGCGAGCCGCACTCGGCGAGCTGGACCTACGATCCGCCGCGCCGACTGGTCGTGGCCGTGGACGACGAGGCCCGCTCCCTGATCGGGGAGGCGGAGGACCTGCCGGCGACGCCCGAGCCGAGCTTCCCCTTCGTGCCGAGGATCGCGCGGCTGCCGCGCGACCGGCCGCTGGACCGCGCCCTCGACCGGCAGTTGGAGCGTGCCGACAGCAGGCCGGCCGCCCCCCAGCCGGATCCGGAGGAGGAGCGGGACACCCTGACGAGCCTGCTGGAGGCCGTCCCGAGCTTCCGCGGCGATCTGGTGGTCCCGGACCGCACCGACACCCCGGCCACGGAAGCGGAGGTGGAGGAGCCGCCGGCCCCGGCCGCCTCCGCGGGCGCGGGCTCCGCGTACGCCGACGTCCTGATGCCCCGCACGGTGGCGGGCCACCGCGACCGCCTGACCGGCACCACCGACCGCCAGGCCGAGGCCGACGGGGTCCGTCCGGGGCGCCGAGCGGCGGTGCCCAGCTGGGACGAGATCGTCTTCGGCACGCGGCGCAAGAAGCAGGAGTAGCGGGGCCGCCGACGCCTGAAGCGGCGGGCTGAACGGTACGGCGGGACCTGAGCGGGCCGGCCCGGCCGGGGCCGGGCGCGCGCCGGGGCGTCACCTCGGACGCCGAACGTGACGAGGGGCCGGACGGTCGGGCGCGTAGTCGCGTTCGGCGCCCTGCGAGGAGCACCCCGGCACACACCCGACCCCCGTCACGACTACTGCGGGTCGGGGCCGGTGGCCACCGGGCGGGCCGGGTCCGAGGACCAGTGCGACCAGCTGCCCGCGTACAGGTCGGCCTCGATGCCGGCCACCGCCAGGGCGAGGACCTCATGGGCTCCGGAGACCCCCGAGCCGCAGTACACGCCCACCGCCGTGCCCTCCGAGGCGCCGAGCCCCTCGAAGCGGGCGCGCAGTTCCGCCGCCGGGCGGAAGTGGCCGTCCTCGGTCACGTTCTCCGTGGTCGGGGCCGACACCGCGCCCGGGATGTGGCCGCCGACCGGATCGATCGGCTCGACCTCACCGCGGTACCGCTCCCCCGCCCTGGCGTCCAGCAGCAGGCCCGCGCGCGCCCGCGCGGCCGCTCCGTCCGCGTCCAGCAGCCCGACGGATCCCGGAGTTGGCTTGAAATCGCCCCCCATGGGAGTCACCTGGTCGGCCGATACGGCACCCCCCGCCGCCGTCCACGCGGCCAGGCCCCCGTCCAGCACCCGCACGTCCGGGTGGCCCGTCCATCGGAGCAGCCACCACGCGCGGGCGGCAGCCCAGCCCTGGCCGCCGTCGTACACGACCACGGGCCCGTCGGAAGTGACCCCGGCCCGCCGCATCGCCGCGCCGAAGGCCTCCGTGTCGGGGAGCGGGTGACGGCCGCCCGCCCCGGGCGGACCTGCCAGTTCGCGGTCGAGGTCGACGTACACGGCGCCGGGCAGGTGCCCGGCCTCGTAGGCGGGCCGCTGGTCGGGGCCGCCCAGCTGCCAGCGGACGTCCAGCAGCACCGGCGGCCGGGAGCCGGCCGTCTCGGCCTTCAGCTCGGCGGCGGAGAGGATCGCAGAATGAGCAGTCATGCGGGCCATCTTCCTCCCCACCCGGCAGCCTCGTAACACGCCCGTCACCGGCCGGGCGCACCGATCCGGTCATCTCTGTCCCGGGGCCCTACGAAGCGGCCCGGTCGGGGCGCGCCGGGGCGTTCGGGGTGGAAGCATCAGCACCGGCGAGCGACTCAACGGAGGAGACGGCTGACATGACCGAGGCAGCGACAGCGACCCGGCACACGCCCGGCACCCCGTGCTGGGTGAGCCTGATGGTGCACAGCCTCGGATCCACCGAGGACTTCTACGCCGACCTGTTCGGCTGGGAGTACGTGCCCGGCCCCGAGCAACTGGGCCCGTACGTCCGGGCCGTACTGAACGGCCAGGAGGTGGCCGGAATCGGCGAGATGCCGCCGGACCGGCACCTTCCGGTGGCCTGGACCACGTACTTGGCCACCGACGACGCCGACGCGAGCGCCGAGGCGATCCGTTCCTGCGGCGGCACGGTGGCGGTGGGCCCGCTGGACGGCGGCAGCGCCGGGCGCGTGGCGATCTGCTCCGACCCGCTGGGCGCGATCTTCGGACTGTGGCAGGCGCGGGGCCACATGGGGACCCAGCTGCCCGGCCCGCCCGGCACCCCGGTGTGGAACGAGCTGGTCACCCAGGACACCTCGACGGTCGGAAAGTTCTACCAGCACGTCTTCGGCCACGAGGTGCAGGCCCACACCACGGGCCCCGACGACTTCGACTACCTCACCCTCCAGTTGGGCGGCCGCCCGGTGGCCGCCGTGCACGGGGTCGGCCGCTCGCTGCCGCACGACCGGGGCCCGCACTGGATGGCTTACTTCGAGGTCGAGGACACCGACGCGGCCGCCGCCCGGGTCACGGAGCTCGGCGGGCGCGTGGTCGAACCGCCGAGCGAGGGCGTCAAGGGGCGGGTGGCCACGGTCGCGGACCCGGAGGGCGCGGTGTTCACCGTCGTGCGCTCGCGGCGCGGGGACTGACGTACCCGGCGTGCGCGGTTGGGCGTCAGATCCGGGTCGCGAGGACGAGGCCCGAGGACCAGTCCAGCCTGGTCGCCGCGAGCCGCGGTTCGGCCAGCAGGCGCTCCGCCAGCGCCTGGGCCTTGGGGCCGTGGCCGGGCGGCCACGTGGCCTGCGGCAGCAGGTCGTCCACGACGTACAGGCCGCCGGGGGCGAGCAGTTCGAGGGCGTCGTCGAGCTGCTCGAACTTGCCCGCCCAGGTGTCGGCGAAGATCAGGTCGAAGCGTGCTTCCTCCGCCACCAGGCGCTTCAGGAGCGCGCCCGCGTCGTCGTGCACGCACCGTACGCGCCCGTCCCGGCCCAGGTGCCGCTCGGCGATGCCCACCAGCGCCGCCTCGCTCTCCACGGTGAGCAGCGTGCCGGCGGGGCCCATCCCGCCGAGCAGCCAGGTGGTGGACATGCCCGCGCCGGTGCCGAGTTCGAGCAGCCGGCCGGCCGGCTTGGCCGCGGCGAGCGTGCGCAGCAGGGCGCCCGTGCGCGGGTCGCACGACATCTCGAAGCCGAGGCCTGCGCAGGCCTCGGCGATGGAGTCCCGTATCTCCTGGGTCATATGCCCTCCCCCTGTGGGTCCGCTCACACCTTACTGAGGGCCGCCGCGCCGAAGGAGACGTCGAAGCGGTCGCACCAGATCGTGACGCTGCCGTAGTCGGCGAGGTTCACGCCGGCCGGGATCTCGTAGTTCTGGTCGCCCTTGTTGCCCTTGAGCTTGCCCAGGCTGACGTACTTGCCGTCGTCGAAGACGGTCCAGCCGGCCACGCCCTCCTTGACGGGGGCGTCGGTGAGCCACACCCGCAGGTCCGGGCCGTTGCTGGTGTCCAGGTTCTCCAGGCGCAGGGTGTGGGAGCCGTCGGCGAGCCGGACCAGCTTCACCGTGCCGGTGGTCGCGTGCTCGTGGCTGATCAGGCTGCCCCGCGCCACGGTCTGCGGCCCGGCCGCACCGGAGGGCGCGGTGCCGGGCGCACCTGAGGCGGCCGGGGCCGCGGGGGCCGCGGGGGCCGCCGGGGCGGACGGCAGCGCCTCGCGGACGGTGTCGTTCTGCCAGAGCTTCCACGGCTGGAACCAGTACAGCCCGGCGCCCAGCACCACCACCGCCACGATCGCCGCGACCACCACGATCGGGCCCCGCCGCCTCGAACTTGCCATCACGTATGCCTCTTCCTCGCTGATCCGTCCTTCGCATTCAACGCGGCGCGCCCGGCGCACGCCATGCCCGCCCTGATGACGAAAGCCTTACGTCGTCACGATGCGGCCTGAGGAATGCCCAAGAAGATGACATTCATCCGTTTCGTCATTTCGGGAAGGCGGCTCGCTCATGCCCACTGGCCTTGTGCCCGACACGGTCGGCCCGGTCGATGTCGCCGTGGTCGCCTTCGAAGGCAACCGGTTCAACGGTGACGTCGCCCCGGCCCTGCGCGAGCTGCAGGAGAGCGGGGTGGTGCGGCAGGTCGTCTTCATGGAGCGGATCCCGCGGGGCGACGTCGTACGGGCGATCGCCGCCCTGGACCAGGAGGGTTGAGCCGTGTTGCGTCGGAGGATGGGACGACCGGGGCTGCTGGGCACGATGGCCCGAACGGCCGTCGTGGCGGGCACGGCCACCGCGGTGTCGGGCCGGATGCAGCGCTCGGCCGCGCAGCGCGCCGAGCGGGAGCAACTGGCCGCCGAGGCCCGGCAACAGCAACTGCTGGACCAGACCGCGGCGCGGTCGGCGCCGCCGGCCCCCGCCCCGGTGGCGGCCCCGGTCGCCGCCGCCCCCGCGAGCGACCGGATCACCCAGCTCACCCAATTGTCGGAACTGAAGGCGCAGGGCGTGCTGACGGAGGAGGAGTTCGCGGCGGAGAAGGCGCGGATTCTGGGCAGCTGGTGAGGACGGGCGGTCCCGCATGCCACAAGTCGATGCGGCCGCCGCGCGGTGGATGGCCGGGGCCCTCTTCATCGAACGCTTCTGGCGCAGTCCCGGTTCCATCCGGTTCTGGGTACTGCTGGTCCTGGCGGCGATCACCGCGAGCGCGGGAGTGGTCCCGTGACTCGACGGCCACCGTGATCGGGGCGATGATCGTCGCCCCGCTGATGACCCCGATCCTGGGCAGCGCGCCGGCCCTGGTCCTCGCCGACCGGCACCAGGTGGTGCGCTCCGCACTGCTGGTGCTCGGCGGGGCCCTGACGGTCGTGACCATCGGCATGCTGATGGGGTGACTGGTCTCGCCGCCCGACGCCTTCGCCACGAACAGCCAGGTGTCCTCGCGGATCAGCCCCCGGCTCATCGACCTGGTCGTCGCCCTGGCCACCGGCACCGTGGGGGCGTACGCGCTGGTGCGCTCCGACATCTCCGACACCCTGCCGGGTGTCGCCATCGCCATCTCCCTGGTGCCGCCCCTGGCGGTCACCGGCCTCCCGCCCCAACCGGCCCCCACCGCCCTGCGCGCCGCGCTCGACGCGAAGGGCATGCGCGACGCCGACCTCGAACTCCACCTGGTCGGCGGCCGCACCCACTGGTGCCCGGCCGACACCACCACGTGCACGGTCCGGGAGTCGGCCCGCAGCTGAGCGGGACGACCGGCCGCGAGCCCGCGCCGCGGCCGGTTCCGTCCTCACGGTCCGGGCGGCGCGAGCTCCCGGGCGGGCGTGCGCCAGGCGAACCAAGAGGGGAACGCGGCAACGAGCTCGGGGTCGCCGTCGATCCGAACGCGCCCGGACCGGCGCGCGGCCTCCAGCGTGGCGGTGCCCGCCACCATCCGGTGCAGCTCCGCCAGATCGGCGCTCACCCATACGCCGACCTCGTACCCGGGGTGTACGCGGCAGGCACTCACATCGCCCCCGGGCGCCAGCACGAGCCACACGTGTTCGTCCGGCACCCCTTCCAGTCGCAGCGCGAACTCCACGACCACCCGCGCCCGGGGCAGCGCCTCGGCACGCACGAACTGCCGCAGCCGCCACAACACCCAGCCTCCGTCGAGCTGTTCGCGCATGGGGTCACCGAAGGACCAGCGGCGCGCCCAGTCGCCGAGCTGCCAGACCAGCGGTTCGAGTGCGGCGCCCGCGGGCGTCAGCCGGTACGCGGGGCGGCCGTCGGCGTCCAGGGCGCGCAGGACCAGCCCGTGGGCGCGCATCCGGCGCAGGCGCGCCGACAGCAGGCTGCGGCTGATGCCGGGCAGCCCGCGGTGGATGTCGTTGAACCGCTCGGAGCCCAGGAGCAGCTCACGCAGGACGAGCAGGGTCCACCGGTCTCCGACCGCTTCGACCCCCGCCGTGACCGGGCAGTACTCGATCCCCCGCCGCATGGCCCGCCCCCTCGCGTCCCCCACTGACCGGTCCACTTCTTGTACCGGTGCCCGCGGACCGAGCATAGGAGGCTCGGTCCGTGAACACTCCGCCAGCCGCCTCCGGCTCCGCCCCCACGTCCACGTCCACCTCCACCTCCACCTCCACCTGGGCCGCGGGCGACTACCCCGCGATGGCCCGCCGGCTCGTCCCGGCCTCGGCGCGGGCCGTCCTGGCCGCCGCGCCCGGCCCCGGCACGACTGTGCTCGACGTCGGCTGCGGCACCGGCAACGCCGCCCTCGCGGCCGCCCTGACCGGCGCGACGGTCACGGCCGCCGACCCGACGCCGCGGCTCCTCGCGATCGCCGCACGTCGGGCGCGCTCCGCGGACCTCCCGATCGCCTTCCAGGACGCCGACACCGACCACCTCACGGGCACGTACGACCGCGTCCTGACCGTGTTCGGAGCCATGTACGCCCCCGACGCGACCCGGGCCGCCGCCGCCCTCACCCGCTGCTGCGCCCCGGGCGGGCAGATCGTGACGGCCGCCTGGACACCGGACGGGTTCATGGCCGCCGCCAATCGCGTCATGGGCGCGTACCTCCCGCCCCCGCCCGCCGGCGCGCGACCGCCTACGCGCTGGGGGGACGAAGCGTTCCTGCGCGGCCTGTTCCCGGGCCACGAGGTCGCCGTGACCACGGAGCACGTCCGCTTCGCCTTCGGGTCACCGCTCGCGGCGGCCGAGTTCTGGGTCCGCACGGCAGGACACCTCCAGGCGGAGCGCGACCGGCTCCGCGCCGCCGGCGCGTGGCAGGCGCTCCACCACGATCTCGCGGCACTGTTCGCCGAGTGGAACCGGGACGCGGGGGCCGGGGAGGACTCGGGCGTGCACGTCGATTCGGCCTACCTGCTGGGTGTGATCCGCCCGGCCCCGGGCACCGCCCGCGCGCTGTGGTCGGGTGTCTGATGAAGATCTCCAGGAGACTCCTAGGACTGCCCTGAGCCCGAGCCTTCGGCAGCGTAGACCTGACGGATGAAGCGCCGTTGCCACCGCATTTCGACCGCACGGGAGTGGTAGTTCCGCCTCACCCACTTCACCGCCTCCTTGGGATCCATGCCCTCGAAGACGCACATCACGGAGAGCCCCGTACCGGTCCGGCCGACGCCTCCCCCGCAGCAGACCTCGACGCGTTCATCTGCGGCACGGTCGTAGGCGATGCGGAGTTTGCGCATCGCGTCCATGGGGTCGGCGGGAAGCCAGAAGTCCCGCCAGGGAACCCACAGGGACTCCCACGGCGGCTTGGGCGGTTCGTGGTCCGTCAAGTGCACCGCGAAGGTAGGGGTCTGCCCCTCTGGCAGGTCGTATCTGAGCCCGCGTCCGCGAATCGTCCGCCCCGACGGGAGCGTAACCACCTTGGGGGTATCGGTGTTCCACAGTTCGGTCATGACGAATCCCGTTTCGATCGGTTGCGTAAGAGCGAGTTGTCGGCCATTGCAATCATCCCCAGCGGGATCTGGGGAAGCACTTGTTGAGCATGGAGAACCAGTGCGAACGCCAGACCTTCAGCCTGCCCGAGGGCGCCCACTGTCGCGCCCAGCACGGCCGCCTCGAAGGTCCCCAGCTGGCCCGGCAGGGTCGGCAGAACGTTGGACACCTCGATCGACAGCAGTACGAGCACCAGGACGGCCACCGACAGCCGTAGGTCCAGCGCCTTCGCGATGACCACCGCGGCCAGGAGATCCAGTGCTCGGGCGACGACCGCGGCCACCCCCACCTCCGCGAAGACGCGCGGGCGGCGGACCGGCCCGAGTGCTGTGCGCGCGTCGAACACGATGGTGCGCAGCCGGCCCTCCCGGGCGGGGGCGGACGGAGTGCGCACGACCCTCACGATCAGTACGAACGCTACCAACAGCACGGCCAGGTACACCCAGGCGACGGCCGACGCCCAGCCCGGCACGTTGCTCCCCGGCCACCATATGAACACCAGAAAGGGCACGAGGCCCAGGCTGGAGAAGAACTTGCGGACCACCATGAGCGCGACGGTCACCGTCCGGGCCACACCCTCGCGCAGGAGATAGCCGATCCGGACGAACTCGCCCACGCCCTCCGGGCTGACGGCCGCCGCGGCCTGGACGGCGAACTCGATCCGCACCAGGAGGGAGAACCGGATCCTGGACTCGGTGAACAGCGCGTTCCAGCCGACGGCCCGGGACACCTGCGAGGCGACATTGGCCAGGACGGCCACGGCCAGCCAGCGCCAGTCGGCGGCCTCCAGTGCCGCCCACAGATGCCCCGGGTCCATGCCCCAAAGGGTGACCACGAGGCTGACGCCCACCGCCGCGAACAACAGTGTCCGGATCACCCGGTCGCGCGTGCTGTGATCCTTCGGCGGGGACTCGGTCGGGGTCACGGCTCGCTCCGCACCCGCACGGTGCCTCCATCACCGTCCACGGTCAGCACGTCCCCGGTCGCGATCCGCGACGTCGCCGTCCGCACACCCATCACCGCCGGGATGCCGTACTCGCGCGCCACCACCGAGCCGTGGGACAACGCGCCCCCGACGTCGGCCACCACCGCGCCGGCCCGGGCCAGCAGGGGCGCCCACGCCGGCGTCACCTGGCGTACGACGAGCACTTCGCCCCTCTCCAGCGCGTCCGCGTCCGCGAACTCGTGGATCACCCGGGCCCGGCCCGTGTAGCACCCCGGGCTCACCGGGGATCCGCTCAGCCCGTCGCCCTTGCTCTCCCCCCGCTCGGTCCCGAACAGCGCCAAGGAGGTGATGTCGGACCCGAAGAGCGTGATCCGCGCGTCGGCGGGGACCACATCGGGCGGATTGAGCCGCCGCTGCCACTGGCGCCGCAGTCGGCGCTCACGCACCAGGCCGCGCCACCGCGCGTCGTCCGCGTCGGCGTTCACCCAGCCCCTCAGCTCCTCCCCGGTCAGGTAGAACACGTCGTCGGCCACGTCGAGCAGGTCGGCGAGGACGAGCCGGCGGCCGAGTTCGAGATATCCGGCCCGCATGAACGGCCAGCCGAGCGTGAAGTAGTGCAGGGCCTCGTCCCGTACTCCGCTCCAGTGGTGCGCCCACTGGTGGACCTCGCGCCGCAGTCGGCCGGCCGGACCGCGTCCGAGCCGGCGTACGGGGGCGCCGCCAGGGGCCGCTGCCGGCGCCAGGCCACTCGGTTCGCCTCCGTCGCGGCGGCCGGCGATCACCGAGCGGAGCATCGAAGGATCGTCGATCGCGGTGGGTTCGGCCGGGTCGAGGCTGTACACCAGGTGGCCGAAGCGTCGCAGGTACTCCCGCAGCAGTTCTTCCTCGTCTTCCGGGGTGGCCGCCGCGACCCGGTCCAGGGCACGGTCGGCCTGGTGGGCGAGCCGATCGTCGCCCACGAGCAGGGATCCGGCCGTGAGCCCGGCGGTGCGCCGACCGCCGCGCGCCAAGACCAGCCCCAGCAGCCACTCGCTGGTGTTCCAGTGCCAGGCGAGCCCTCCGATCACCGCCCAGTACCGGGCGCTCAGGTCCTCGACGGCCCGGATCCGTCGCAGCACTTCGGCCGACGTCAGGTCCTCGAGAGGTGCGTTCCGTGCGCGCTCCAGGCCTTCCTGGAGGGCGGGCAGCACCTCGTGCCGCCAGCGCCGCTCCACCGGTGAGAGGTGGAAGGCCAGCCAGCGCGCGATGAGTCGCAGGGTCCGCAACGGATGCTGGGAGAGGGGGAAGTCGAAGCGCAGATAGGCGAACCCGTTCACCGTTCCGTGCATCGGCTCCGGGATCAGCGGACTGCGCGCGCGCAGTTTGCGCGGACCACCCCAGTTGGTCGCCCACCGGTCGATGAGCGACGGGAACAGCGTGGTGGCGAAGAGCGGGGAGAGCGGATCGGACAGCCACGAGTCGCAGATGCTCATCCGGGCCCATCGCGCCCCGGGGACCTCGCTCGCCCAGTCGCCGAACTGCGTCGGCGGCGGGACGGCGGCGGTGATCGGGCGAGCCTGCAACAGGTGCAGTCCGGTGTCGTCCAGCGCCCATTCGATGTCCTGCGGTCCACCCAGCGCCCGCTCCACCGCCAGCGCCGTGCGCACCAGAGAGCGAAGAGGGCCCTCGCCCTCGGCCGTCTCGCCCATCCGTTCTCCGAACGCGGTGCTGAACACGGGCGTGTGAGGCTCCTTCCGGGAGTACACCGCCCGGTTCGGCTCCGCCGTCCCGTCCACGAGCTGCGTGCCGAGCCCCTCGACCGCCTCGACGAGAACCAGCTGGTCGTCGTCCGCGACGGGGGCCTCCGCGGTGAACACCACCCCGGCCCATTCGGGCACCACCATCGCCTGGACCACGACGGCCATCGCCGGGGCCTCCTCGGCGAGGCCGATCCGGCCCCGGTAGACGCCGGCGGCGGCGGAGTGCCGGGACCGCTGGCAGCGGGCGACGGCGGCCAGCAGCTCGTCGAAGGTGCGGACGCCGAGCACGCTTTCGTACTGGCCGGCGGCACTGCTTTCCGCACCGTCCTCGTTGGTGGCCGACGAACGCACGGCGACGCCGTGCGGGGCGGGCAGGGCCTCCCAGCACTCCCGCACCTGATCAAGGACGTCGTCACGCAGCCCCGATCCGCCGGTGCGCCCCCCGTCTCCCTCCAGACCCGCCACGGTGGTGAAGACATCCACCGGGAGACAGAACCCGGGGGGTACGGGAAATCCCGCCGCCATCAACCGGCCCAGCCCCTTGGCCTTGCCCCCGACCCGTCCGACGGGCAGGTCCGCGGCCTCGGTCAGGCTCACGACGCCCTCAGCCATGCTCTGCCACCTCCACCCACTGCTGATAGAAACGTCGGAATCGCCGCACGGCGTCGTCGCCGGGCACGTAGATGCCGTGCCGGTCCCCCGGCAGCATCGTGTCGAAGACCGGGAGGTCCTGGCGGGCGGCCACCTGCACCTCCGCACGGTGCACGAGTGCGCGCAACCACCCCAGGGCACCCGCCCCGTCGGGGTCGACGGAGGCATTGATGTGCTGGATGCTGTGGTGCTCTCCGATCGGGGTGACGGCCAGGACCATTCGGTACAGGCGCCGGCCGTCCGCGTAGTACTCGATCTCCTGGCAGCTCGCCCAGCCGCGCATCCGCAGGGTGAACTCGCGCGCGTTGAGCCCGAACGCGTTCGACACGGTGCCCAACGCGCCCCGGTACGCGGGCCAGGTGAGGGTCGCGTCGCAGCGCTCCGCCGGTTTGTCGTCCGGCGCCTTGTCGCCGGTCTCCTCCTCCTCGCGGGCGTCCGAGAAGGCGATCCGGGCCTCCCCGGTCACCGTCAGCCCGTGCAAGGCCACCAAATGGTCCGGATCGTAGGTGTTTTCCAGGATTCGCCTGGTGGTGGCCCGGGTCGGGTCGGCCAGCCGGAAGCTCCGGACGCCGGGAATCTGCCGCGCTTCGAGGTCCGGCAGGTCCGGAGGCTCGTAGCGGGGCGTCCCGCTGCCGTACCACGCCCACACATAGCCCGAGCATTCGCGGGTGGGCAGCGCGGTGACGGCGGCCCGCGCCGGCGGGCGTCGCCCCGGCACGAAGACACACGCCCCGGACTCGTCGAACCGCCAGCGGTGGAAGGGGCATTCGAGCGTGCCTTCGACCACCTTGCCGCCGTGCAGGGCTGCCCCCGCGTGCGGGCAGATCGCGCTCTGCACATGGGCCCGGCCGTCGTCGCCGCGCCAACCCACGTAGGAATCGCCGAACAGCGTGATCCGGCGGGGCCGACGCCGCAGATCCGCGGAGGGCAGCGCGACGTACCAGCCCGAGGCGAGGTTCGTGACGGGCCGTGGCGACGCGGCCATCCGCTCCGACGTCTTGCGCCTCATCCCGTCCCCTTCCGAACAATCCGCCGTCGTATCCGCGCCGCCTTGGACCGGCCTCTCACTTGTCCCCCCGCCCCGTCCAACGGCGATGGAACTGACGGAACCTCAGTACGCCCTCGTCGTCAGCGGTGTTGATCGAACCGTCGGTTTCCTCGGCGTCCCGGTAGATGCGCAAGTCCGCCCGGGTCCCCCACCAGTGCTGGAGCCGGTAGCCCCAGAAGACCGGGAAAGAACCGAGCAGACCGTCGGCCCGCGGCACGACGGTCCAGCCATGCATCGTGGTCCGCCCCTGCGCCACCGGCGTCACGGCGAGCAGCTCGTGCGCCACCGGGCGGTCGTTCAGCTCGAACGTCAGCACCTGGTACGAAGGCGTCGAGCGCAGGTGCAGACAGAGCCGTCCAAGACCGCCCGGCCGCCGGTCCAGCGGAGGCGGCAAGGTGATCGCGTCCGTGGTGATGCGCGCCGCGATCGTGTGCCGGTCCCCTTCTGCGTCCCAGGTGAGCCGGAGGTCGTCGGAGATCCCGTGGATCACCGGGAAGTGGGGTACGTCGAATCCGTTCTCCAGCACCCGGCGTGCCGGTGCGGGGGTGTCGAAGGAGAACCGGTAGCGCCGGTGGGCCGGTGCCTGCCGGTCCAGGTGGGGGAAGTCCGGCGGCGGATACTCGGGGACCTCCGATCCCACCCAGGTCCAGACATAGCCGAACCCTTCCCAGGAGGGGTGTACCCGGGCCGAGGCGTCGCGCGGCACCCGCCGGGTGGCGGGGGCGGCCACACAGGTCCCCTCGCCGTCGAACCGCCAGTGGTGGAACGTGCACCGCAGCTCCCCGCCCACCACCTTCCCGAGCTCCAGGGCGGCTCCCTGATGGGGGCAGAAGCGGTCCATCACGACTGCCGCGCCGTCTCCCGCACGCCAGAGCACCACCTCTCGCCCGGCCACCACGGCGGCCAGGGGCCTTCGCCCCACGCCGGTGGAACGCCCGGCCACGTACCAACCACGCGCCAGATCGCGCGGCGGTTCGAGATCCCGGGGCGGCCGTCCCCGTACCGGCGCGAGGCTCATCGGCCGACCTTTCCGTCGTCCGCGGCGCGGTCGACCCATGACTGGTAGTAGCGGCGGAACCGGAGCAGCCCGTTGTCGTAGCGCACGTAGACCGTGGGCTGGGCGTTGCGGGTCGAGTCGTAGACGGGTACGTCCTGGAAGGTCCCCGCGCGGTTCTGGACCCAGAACAGGACGTAGTTGAAGAGGGTGCGGTGCCAGCGTCCGGTGCGGCGCACCCCGGCCCAGCCGACCTGCCGGGTAGCCCGGTCCCCCTCGGGGACGATGCCCATGATCACTTTGTAGACCTCGGTGCCGTCGACGTACGCCGTGAAGCGCTGGCCGCCCGGCCATCCGTCGACCAGCAGTTGCATGTGGCGACCCATCGCGAAGGTGGAGACGACACCGGTGATCCAGCCCAGGGGTGAGCGGCGCAGCGGCGGCCGCCATGGCCGGCCGGAGAACCACACGCCGAACCAGGCGTCGTCCCGTGTCAGCGGCGGACCGTTGTCCGCCGCCTCGGACTGTTCGGCCAGCACGCGGAACTCCACCTTGTCCAGGGCCAGTCCGTGCAGAGCGCTGAAGTGCTGGTGGTCGACCGCGTTCTCCAGTAGTTGACGGATCGTTCCGGTGGTCGCGTCGTCATAGGAGAAGCCGAGGTAGCGACGGGGCCTGTCGGTCAGCGCCGGGAACTCCGGCAGCTCGAAAAGGGGTTCGGTGGTGCCGTACCAGACCCAGACGAACCCGTACGCCTCGCGGGTGGGATAGGACCGGGTCCGGGCCGTCGTCGGGATGCGCGAGAGGCCGGGGATCGAGGAGCAGACCCCGTTGCCGTCGAACCGCCAGTGGTGGAAGGGGCAGCGCAGTTCGCCGTTGACGACGTCCCCGAGGCCCAGGTTGGCGCCCTGGTGCGGGCAGTGCGCGGACACGCACCGCACCACCCCCTTCCGGTCGCGCCACAGCACGACCTCGCGCCCGAACAACCGCATCCGGTGCGGCCCCTTGCCCAGTCGGGAACTCTTGATCGCGGCATACCAGGAGGCGGCGATGTTCGCTCCGGCGGGATTCGGCGGGGCGGCCGAGGCGGGGACGGTCCGAAGCTCTTCCTGGGAGCCGTCTGCGCCGATCACGCCGCCGCCCGGCCGCGGACCACCTCGGCGGCCCAGCGGAGCATGGACGCTCGCTCGCCGAACCCGTCGAGCTCCGCCACCGCCCCCGTGATCAGTCCGCGCACCCGCTCACGTGCCTCCTCCACCCCCACCAACCGGGGATACGTCCACTTGCCGGCGGCCCGGTCCTGGCCGACTTCCTTGCCGAATTCCTCAAAACTCGACGTCTCGTCGAGAATGTCGTCGACGATTTGATACGCGAGCCCGAGATTCCGCGCATACGTGGCGAGGCGAGTGATGTCGTCCTGCGACGCCCCTCCCAGAATCGCCCCGGTGACCACGGACGCCTCGATGAGCGCACCGGTCTTCTTGATGTGCATCTCCTCCACGGTCAACGGGTCGACATCGTCGCGTCCCTGGGAGTAGAGGTCGAGCGCCTGGCCGCCGGACAGGCCGGACGGGCCCACCACCTCGATGAGTTTGGCCATGACGCCCAGCAGTCTCTCCGGCTGCAGCGAGTCGGAGTTCTGGAGTATGAACTCCAGCGCATAGGCGAGCAGCGCGTCACCCGCCAGCAGCGCCATACCCTCACCGAACACCCGGTGGTTGGAAGGGCTGCCGCGGCGGAAATCGTCGTCGTCCATGGCCGGCAGGTCGTCATGGATGAGCGAAGCCGTGTGCAGCATTTCCAGGCCACAGGCGGTGGGAAGTGCGATGGATACGTCGGTGTCGAATATCCCGTAGGCCAACAGGCACAGCGTCGGCCGGATGCGCTTCCCATCGGCCAGCAGCGAATAGGCCATGGCCTCGCGCAGTCGAGGCGGTTCCACCGAGTCGACGGAGGAGCGCAGCATCTCATTGACCTGGCGGCGGAATTCCTCCATAGGAACCGGAAGGCCTGTTTCCACTTGGGTGTTGTCAATCGCGAAGGACACGAAGCTCACTCTCCCCATGGATGCACCGAACGGGCCATCGCACGAAGGGGCGGTGGCCATGATGCAGATTCACAGCGATGGAATAGAGGCTGACGGCGGATTCCGGCGTCGATCGCACCAATCCGGCCTGCGGATGTGCTGCGTTCGACCCTCCGGGACCCTTCGTGCAGAGATGACGACGGATGGATCGCAGTGCGACGGCCGGCGTCTGCTCAGATCGCCAGTACCCGCGCTTCCGCGCCTGCCGTCGCCTTCGACAGGGGACTGGCGGCAACGCTCATGCGCTTCAACCAGCGGTCCGTACCGTCGAACCGCGGCTCGAAGGCCCGACGCCCGTGCACGGCACGGTAGTTGTCCACGATCAGCACGTCCCCCTCGCCGACCACCACGTCGCGCTGGGCACGGGTGAGCTCGTCGACGATCGCGGCCAGCGCCTCGGTGGCCTCACCGTCGCCGGCCAGTGCGGTCGTATAAGGGGCGTCGATCCGCAGGCTGGGAGCCTCGGGGTCGCCGAAGAGGAGCGCGACCGGCTCCGGGTTCTCGTACATCTCGTGCGCACGCCGGAGCATCTCGCTGTCGGGTGCGTACCTGGCCAGTTGACGCAGGTGCTCCAGGTCGGGCCGGATCAGAAAGCGCCGCTCGCGGAGCACGGAGCGGTGGCCCTCGGCCAGCCGCACGTCGTTGACCGTGCCGATCGTGGTCGGCACCCGGTCGGGGTTCCTGATGCCGAGGAGCGCCAGGTAGC
This sequence comes from Streptomyces sp. NBC_01351, assembly GCF_036237315.1. GTDB lineage: Bacteria > Actinomycetota > Actinomycetes > Streptomycetales > Streptomycetaceae > Streptomyces. The sequence continues at coordinate 2,194,658 of NZ_CP108356.1, forward strand.
GGCATCTGTCCTGGTGAAAGCCGTCCTCGGTGTGCCATTCCAGGGCGACCGAGCCATGGCCGCTCTGTTCCTCGCGGTCGCTCTCGACCGGGAGGAGGTTCTGGACCATCCGGCCCCGCTGGATGGTCGGCCACGCGAAAACGCCACCCAGGCTGGAGGCCAGCAGGGCCAGCTGCGCCTCCTCCAGCTCCTGGCGGCCGTCATCGAGGGCTTCCTGCCAGGAGAGCGGAGTGGGCCCGCACCGGCCGGGGTCGACGCGCACGCCTGAAACGCGCAGCGCACACAGTGAGGGTGAGTCCTTGAATTCGTTCAGTACCGAGCGGATCGACACCGGTATTCGATGAACGTACTCTTCCAGGCCTTCATAGAATAAGGACTTCGCGGGAGAGCCCTGCGCGGTCAGCGCAGCCTGGGCTGCCGCGCACAGGCCATCGGCCTCTTCAGCCGACAGGGAGTGCTCTAAAACCGATGGAGAGCGCCCCGAAAAGACATCCATTCCGATTCCCCCGAATTGGTTGGAAGTGACCGCACCACGAAGAGCAACACAGGCGGCGTTCTTGGCGAATCAAGTGAAGCCTGCGCATCAGGCCTTGCGAGTAAGCCTGGACGGTGCGGATCATGATGGTACACCATGTCCATCACCCGCTCAGGTAAACTTTGCCTCAACTACGCATGCAGGTACGTGAGTTGGGTGTCCACGGATTGGACTGGCTGTGCGGGACTCGGCTCTGGGAGGCTGGATTGAGCATGATGCGAAACCTGAGGCTGGCGGCGTCTCGGCGCGCCAAGCACTTACTGGCTTCGGCCGTTACCCAAGTGGCGCCACCGATTCGACGCGGCATCGAGACCACCATCAGCGAGGGCATGCACGCCACGGTCCTCGGCGCGTCGCTGAAGCAGCAACTTCGCGCTGCACCAGTTCGGTTGACAGCCCGATACCTTACCTTCGCGGTCAAGCGCGCACGTCTCGCCGCACTGGCTCCAGAACCAGTCGGAGGCAACCTTTCCGGATATCTGGCAGGGGTTCGGGACGCGGGCATCGAAAAGGTCCTGACCCGGCTTTGCGCCCGCATCCCCGACGGCGCACGCGCCCGGCAGGACGTCACGGAACTCGCCGAAGTGGAATTCGCGGTTCGCCAGGGCACGGCGAAGCCGGAACAACTCCGGCGGCTCCTGGAGTTGGCTCCGAGTGAACTGCGCATCGTCCGAGACCTCGGCCGGCCGTGGGACCGCGAGGGCGACGAGGAACTCCGCGAGACGCTGCGCCCCGCCGAGACCCTGGCCTACGTCGCCTGGGACCTGAAGCAGTACGCCTGCACCACCGGCCCGATCAAACGCACCAACATCTACGCCGCCTTCGTCGACACCTACGGCGACGCCGCCACGGAGCGAATACGGGAGGAAATCTCCCATTTCGAAGCGCTCTTCGAGAAGGGGCTGCGATCGGTCGGCGCGGAGCACCAGGAACAGCTCGAACGGGCGTTCTTGCTCCACTGCGCCCCGCTCCGGGACGACTTCCCGGACCCGGCCGCCGACCGGCACGAAGAGAAGAACGCGGCCGAAGGGGTGTCGAGTGCCGTCGTCCTGTTCGGCATGCTGTGCGCCCTCGGATGGCTGGTGGCCTACGTGGCGATCGTCTACCGGGGCTTCGCCGATCAGACGTACGGCGTGCCACTCGCCGCCTTCTTCGCCAATCTCACCTGGGAGTTCGCCTACGGCTTCCTCCTGGACCCGCTCGGCGACTACTTCCACACCGCGAGCATCGCCGGCTTCCTGGTCGACGTGGTGATCGCCTGGCAGGTGTGGAAGTACGGCGCGGCGCAGTTCCCGGACAGCGCGCTCGGCCGCTACTTCCGGCCCGTCTTCGGACTGTGCGTGGCCGCCGCCCTGTCGGTCAACTACCACGCGTTCATCGACCTGGCAGATCCCGATGGGGAGTACACGGGATTCGGCATCAACCTGATGATGTCCATCCTGTACCTCAAGATGCTGGAGGACCGCGGCTCCCCTGCGGGCCAGTCGATGTACATCGCCATCGGCAAATGGCTGGGCACGCTGTGCGCCTGGATCGCCACGGCCCTCACCGTCACCACCTCACCGCAACGGACCTGGCCCACGAGCTGGTCCGAGTTCACGCGGAAGTCGCTGGGCCACCGTTCGTATCCGCTGACCCCGCTGATCAACGTCATGTACGGGTGGACGTTCCTGCTGGACGTCGCCTACTGCGTCCTGCTCCACCGCTCCATAAAGGCCGCCGGCATGTCGCCTTGGCGCCGGCTCTGAGCACCTCCGCTCCGCACCTCCGCTCCGCAACGGCGCTGCCGTCCGTGCCGGGACGGCAGAAGGGAATGGTCATGAACACGCTCCGCCGACAGTTCACCGGTCCCGTCGAGCCCACGTCGTGACCGGCGCCGCAGCCGGGACCGCCCCCCGACACCTCCTCGGATCGGCAGTCGCGGCGACGGCGCTCGTCACCCTGACCGCGCTGGTGGCGTCCGGGAGCAACGCCGTCAGCGCGTTCGACGCCGAGGCCCGTGCACTGGCCGACCGCGCTTTCGGGGCATCGGGCGGCTCCTGGCTCGGCGCCGGCGGACCGGCGGACATGGTGGGCTCGGCCCTGGTGTGGGCGGGCCTGCTCACGATCCTCGGCGTACTGCTGCGCCGCCGCCGGCCGGGCGCCGCACTGTGGGTGCTCGGTGGCCTGAGCGTGCAGTTCGCGGTGGAGACGGCGCTCGAAGTGCTGGTGGGACGGCCGATGCCGCTGCCGGCCGACGGCACTGCCCCCGACCCCGGGTACAGCTTCCCGTCCGGGCACACGGCCTCCGCGACGCTCATCGTGTTGGCGCTGCTGGTCGTGCTGCGTACCGGCACACCCGTGTGGTGGCTGTGCCTGGGCCTGGGTCCGGTCCTCGTGGCGGCTGTCGCCGTCTCCCGCGTGCTGGCAGACGCCCACCACGCCGCCGACGTCGCGGGCGGCGTCCTGCTCGGGCTCGCGGTCGGCTTCGCGGTCGCCTGGCGTGTGGACACCCGCACCCCGGACACCTCCGGAAAGGAAACACGATGAACAGCTTGGCCCGTCTGGCGTCGACCCCTCTGGGGAAGGCGATGGGCATCACGCGGGACTACGTGTCGCACATGTACTACATCGTGGACGAAGTGCCGCGCAGGCAGCGCTTACGCCTGACGCCCGTGCTGCTCGGCGTCGAGTACCTGGTCTACCGTGTCGATTCCCTGGCCGAACGCAACACGGCGGTGGACCTCGACGCCGAGCGCAACAGCGACTACGAGGCGTTCCACACGTACAAGAAGGCTTTCGAGAAGGTGCTGCGGTCCCTGGGCGCATGGAACGAGGAGGTGGCCTTCCTGGTCGACGAGGCGGAGCGGTTCATCCGCCTGGAGAACGCCACGACGTCGCGCGGCTCCGTCACCCGTCAGGACGCTCTCGCCCTGGTCGAACTGAGACCCACCGACGTGCGTCTGCTGCGTGCCATGACCTTCGCCCTTCGCGGACGGTCGATGGGCCCCGCGGCCCGGGACCTGCTCTGGCCGGTGGAAGTGCTCGCGGACATCGCGAACGACCTCGGGCACTACGAACAGGATGTCGCCTCGGGGACCTTGAACGTCTACGCCTGCTTCGTGGAGCTCTTCGGCGACGCGGCCGCCGCAGAGTTGCGACGCGAGGTGGACCGGTACGAGTCGATGTTCCTGGATCGCCTCTCCGCGCTGCCACCCGAGCGGCGCGCACGGGTCGCGGAGGTCTGCCGACGCCGCTACGCGGCGGCCGTGCGGCCGTACCCCCGGGCGATCACCACGCCCCCGGACCCCGCGCCCCCTTCACTGCCCGCCGGCACGAGCCTGCGCAAGAAGGTGGCCATCGGCGCGGCCCTGGCCGTCGGCATCCTCGGCGCAGCGGCGTACGGGCGTGGCCGGCGGCCGCTCTTGATCACGGCTGCCCGCCGCCTGCCTCGGCCATCTGCCTAAGGGTGCGTCGGGAGCGCGTCGACCGGGCTCGCCAGGGGTCCGGCGTGCCCTTCGCGGAGGCGCTTTCGTCGGCGCGCTTGACCAGCAGCCACGCTTCGCGCCCGCCGCCTTCGGCGGTGCGGAAGCGGGTGAGGGAGTAGCCGCCGTGCGGCGCTGCTCGTCCGGCTCACGGCCGGTCCCGGCGCCGCTGCCGCTGCCCTTGGGCTCCACGGTCTTCGCGAAGTCACGCCGCCGCCGGTACTCCGCGAGACCCTTCTCGGCGCTCATGGTCACCTCCGGCGTCGTCCCGCCCTCAGGTGACGGGTTCCGGTGCCGGTACGGGCCCGGGAAGGGGCCCCGGCTGAGGGTGCGGCTCGGGACGCGGTGCGGGCGGCGGCTGGGGATCGGGCTCGGGCTGCGGCGGTGCCGGGGGCACCGGATCCGGCCCGCCCGGCGCCGGAACCGGGCCCGGCAACGGCCCGGGATGCGGACCGGGACCCGGGCCAGGCGACGGCGTCGGACTGGGCGGGACGGGATCGTTCGGCGGAGTACCCATGGCCGCGGCCCCCTCACGGCTGCCCTGGAGGGGCGGGGACGGCGGTCGATCGGGCTCCGGCTCCGGGCCCGGGGCGGGCGTGGGCGCCGGCCGGGGTGCCTGGGGATCTCCGGGCCACGGGTGCGTGGGAGGCGCCGGATGCGGATCCGCGGGGTCCCGGGGGAACGGGTGGGTAGGCGGGCCGGTCTTCAGATTCGTCATGGTCCGTCCGGTTGCGTCAGGGAGCGGTAGCTCGGTTTCCCCTCCACTCCGTCTTCTGCTCCGCGCCTTCCCGCTCTCATCCGGCCCAACCTCCGCTGTCGCCATCCCCCGGTTCCCCGTTCCCTCCGGCGCTCCCCAGCTCCCGTTCACGCTCCGCCGCCCGGGTGTCCGTCCGCCATGTCGCCGTGTCGTCGCGGGGCCCGCCCTGCCTCGGTACGAGGATGTGGCGGACGTTCCCCGAACCGGCAGGAGCCTGTCCCGTGCTCGAACGCAAGCGCCGCAAAGACGACAAGGGCCACACCGAGATCACCTTCGTCCTGCCGGCCGACACCCCGCCCGGACCGGTCAGCGTCGTGGGCGACTTCAACGACTGGCAGCCGGGCACGCACGAGCTGCGGCCACGCAAGGACGGCACCCGCGCGGTGACCGTCGCACTGCCCGGCAAGAGCACGCACGCCTTCCGCTACCTGGCGGCGGGCGACTACTGGTTCAACGACGAGGGCGCCGACGCACTCGACGGCTCCAACAGCCTGCTCCGTACCTGACGGGCTGCGCCCGCACACGTACGCACCGTCCCGGGGGCCCGCGAGTACCGTGGGAAGGGCTCCCGGGGGTGCACCAGCGGATGGGGTTGACCGTCGTGTCGACATCGAGTCACGAAGTGTTCGGCGCACCCTGCTGGGTCAGTCTGCCGGCCCGCGACCTCGGCGCCGCGCAGGAGTTCTACGGCGCGGTTCTCGGCTGGGAATTCGGGCCCGCGCATCTCGGAGGGGTGTTCTCCGTCGGCTTCAGCGACGGGGTCCCGGTGGCCGGCCTCGGCTCCCAGCCCGCGACGCACACGATCCCCGTCGCCTGGACCCCGTACTTCGCCGTGGACGACGCCGACGCCACGGCGGCACGCATCCTCGAACGCAGCGGAACCGTCGCCGTCGGCCCCCTGCCCTTCGGCACCGGACGCGCCGCGCTCGCCGCCGACCTCGACGGGGCGGTCTTCGGGATCTGGCAGGGCGACGCCATCCCCGACTGGGACATGGACGGCGAAGCCGCTCCGGCCTGGCTCGAACTGCGCACCAGGAACGCCTTCGAGGCAGCCATCTTCTACGGCGAGGTCCTGGAGTGGGCCTGCGAGCACGCCGGCTGCTGCGAGGTCGCCTACGTGGAGGAGAACAACCACATCCAGCTCCGCCACGCGGGCCGGACCGTGGCCCGCCTGCACGGCGGGACGCTCGCGCAGGCCCCCGACCCGCATATGCGGCCCCACTGGCACGTCCACTTCCGGGTGCCCGACCTCGAAGCCGCCGTGAATGCGGCCCTCGGACTGGGCGGCAGCACCGTCCTCGGGACGGACTCCGGCCCCTTCCCCCACGAGATCACCCTGAGGGACCCCGACGGCGCGTTGTTCAGCATCGTCGGCCCCTGATCGCACCGGCCTCAGTCGGATCTACGCAGGTCAGCGGCGGCTCCCTTGGAGAGTTCAACCCGGACCAGGGCGGCTGCCAGCCTCGGCACGTCATCGGCCGTGACGAGATGTGCCAGGCCCTCGGGCGTCTTGGGGAGCCCGAGCTCGGCGGCGGCGTGGCGGGCCCGGCGGTCGAACGAGGGACGCAGCTCGGGCCATACGCCCTGGGCCTCCCGGCAGAAGATGTCCGCCCCGACCGGGCCGATCCGCGGGACCTCCCGCAGCAGCTCCCGCACCCGTCCGGGATCTCCGTCGGCCTCGTCGCGCAGCCGGCGCAGGTCCCCGCGGTACCGGTCGAGGACGAGCTCGGCCCCGGCTCCGAGCGCGGTGGCGGTGCTCTCGTCGTAGCGGCGGTAGTGCGCGCGGCCGAGTGCGTCCACACGGTCCTGCCAAGGGGCGGCGGCCATCGCCCGTGGGGTGCGCATTCCGGCCGAGAAGAGCTCGCGGGCCGCCGCCACCGCGATGTCGGCCTTGATGCGGACGGAGAACAGCACGCAGAGGGCCAGCAGTTGGTACAGCGGCGCGGGTGTGTTCCGCAGCCGGATGCCCGCCTCCTCGGCGTGGGTGCGGCCGTACTCCGCCAGGAGGTGCTCGACCGTCGCTTCCCGGGACATGGCTCAGGCCGCACGGGGAGCGGGTGCCTCACGCGGTTCCCGGTCCGGTGGGTGCCACTCGGCCGGCAGGATCGTCGCGTCGTCGATGAGGTGGCCCTCGTGGCGGTCCGAGGTCAGCTGGTTGGACCCGGTGCGGTACGCCCAGCCGGCGAGCGTCCCGTCCACGGGCAGACCCGGTTCACCGCCATCGGCGGCATCGGAAGGGTCCTCACCCAGGGGAACGAGCCTGATCTGCTGCAGATCGGCCAGGTAGATCACCGAATCGAGCAGCCCCAGCGACTGCGTCGCACTGCGCACGAGATCAGGCAGCGCTCCGGGACTGATCCTGTGCGCGGACCGAAGCAGCGAACTCACGAGCCCCGCGAACTCGGCATTGTCCATGTCGGTCACCGCCTGTCACCGCGGTACGACGGCACGCCCGGCCCGCCGGATCACGCCTCAACTCTACCGGCGCAGGGCAGTACACCACCGCACCTGACCCCGATCCGCGGGGATCTCCTTGGCGCGCGCGTTCACGCTGGGACGGGAACCGCGGGGCATCGTGACGCCTTGCCCGGGATGCGACCTCGATGACGAAGCCACTGCGGGGCCGGGTGGGGATCCGGCTCAGCGGGATGGACAGGTGCTGATGCGGTACGGCGGGGTCCGTGCGGGCGAGGGCCGAGGACAGAGGCGCGAGCAGGGAGAGGGTGATGTCGTGGGCGGCCAGGCCTGCGATGAAGGGCACGAAGGGGTAGAAGCGGCGGACTTCGTGGGCGAACGCGCGGGCGCGGGCGGAACCGTCGGTCTTCAGCTGGTCAGGCCGGCCGGGGTGGCGGTGGAGGGCGTGGGCGGCGAAGGTGACGTACCAGGTGACGGCGACGGTCGGACGGATGATGTTGAGGAGTTCGACGGCCGCCGTGTGCGGATCGAGCAGGGTGCCGTCCGGTTCGCGGTGCAGGGCGACCGTCTCCAGCACCGTCCCGGCGACCAAGTGAGGGTCGTCCGCGCGGACTCGGTTCACGGCGGCCATGAGGCCCTGCTCCTGGCGGCGGGCTCGGCGGGCCCGTACGTGCCGGGGTCCGGCCGTGGCGAACCCGTCCACCATGGCCACGCAGTCCTCGGCGATCTCATGGGCCGCGTCCTCCGTGACCGGCAGACCGGCAGACCGGACCAGTCACAGATCACCCCCGCGAGCAGGGTCGCCACCTCGTCGAACAGCACCACCCCGCGGCCCTCCCAGCGGGTCACGGCCTCGCGCCGGCCGCTCTCCACCCGCGCGGTCAGACCGCCGATCGCCACACCACCGGCGCGCCGTCACGGGCCCGGCGCAGATCCGGGGCCCGCGCATAGCCGTGGGCCGGCAGGGACAGAGTGCCGTCGATGTGGTGACCGGACATACCGTGCGCCTACCCGAGGCGGGTGCGCGCATTCGGGCCGGGGCTCATGGTCGCTGCGAACGCTCAGGAGCCCGTGCAGCGGCGGATCACGGATGGTCCCAGCTGCTCAGCCACTCCGTAGCCGCCCGAATTCCTCGCCCCCTCGCTCGACTGCCCGTAGCACCGCTGCGCCTTACAGGGGAGCCGCCGGAGCGCCACCCGCTCCGCTCCACCGGATGCGGGCCATGGTGAACAGCCTGGACAACGGCAGCAGCGAACGAGGAGAGCAGCCATGGCAGACGAGGGCATCTGGGGTTACCGCGCCGATTCCGGCTACGGGACCGGAATCGACTTGATCGGATTCAAGGTCGAGGCGACCGACGGAAGCATCGGAAAGGTCGACGAGCACACGGACGAGGCCGGAGCCGGCTACCTCGTCGTCGACACTGGTGGATGGATCTTCGGCAAGCACGTACTGCTTCCCGCCAGCACCATCCAGCGCGTCGACCGCGACAACGAGACGGTCTACGTCAGTCGCACGAAGGACCAGATCAAGGACGCCCCGGAGTTCGAACGGGAGAAGCAGCCCCGCGACCCCAGCTACCTGGAGCAGTTCGCCAAGTACTACGGCATGCCGCACATGTGACGAGGCCTTCCACGTCCGCCTGCCACAACGTGCCGGTCAGGGCGGTGAGCAGCGACCAGAGACGCCGGCGAATACCGGCCGACCCGCAAGGGGCTCGAACCCTCTACCGGTCCGAGTCGATGCTCACCGGGGGGAGCCGGCAGGTTCAAGGGACCCGCGCCCTGGTCCTCTTCCTGGAGTCCCCGTCCCACCCCGATGACGGCGGCCTGCTGGAATTCCACCCCGGCCACCCCGACCTCGACGACGGTCCCGCACCCGAGGACGCGGATGCACCGGACGGGCACCACCAGCGGCGCCGCGCGGAACGTCCAGCATCCTGAGTGCTGCTTCTGAACCTCGATCTGCAGGTGACCGGTACAAGGGCCGCACCCGCCGCGGTGAGCTGGGGAAGATCAGCAGCGAGGAGAACCTACTGGAGGAACGCCTCGCCGGCTGCGCACCCGCAAGAGCGCGCCGCATCCCGAGCCGACCGACGGCAAGTGCAGGCGCCGTGAGCGGACTGCGGGCCCAGCATGGTCCACCTGGGCCCGCGAGAACAGCTACGAGGTTGCCGGACCGGGGTCAGTGGCCATGGGACGTATGTCCGTCCTTCGTCGGCTCGGCGGGCGCCTTGGCCGGGGGGGCCTGCTCAACGGGAGCCTGGTCCGGCTTTGCGGGGGTCCCGGTCGTGGAGCCCTGGTCATGGCTGTGACCACCGGAGCTGATGGTGCCGGCGAGGGCGGTCATGCCCAGCCAGGCGACGGCCGAGATGACGACGACGACGGCCGCGAACGGGCTGACGAGGTGCCGCCAGCGCCCCTTGGAGTCCTTGGCGACGAACGCGACGTACGACATGAGCAGGCCGACGGGGGTCATCAAGGCGCTGCGCTCGGGGAACTGCTCGAAGTGCTGGATACCGCCGCCGACCAGGCCGACACCGAAGGACAGCAGCAGGGAGAACGCGACCAGCGAGACCGCCTGGCTCAGCGCCGGACGCTCGTCGGCCAGCACGAACTCGTTGACGAGGGTGCCGAGGAGGAACACGACGGCGCCGACGCCGCAGATGATCGCGTACAGCGACGGATTGATCGGGTAGTGGACGACGGCGCCGGCGATGAGGGCGGCACCCATGAAGTAGAGCATCTGGCCGCTGTAGCGAGCCGGGAGCGCCTTCTTGTCGAAGGCGGGGCGGCGATGTCTCGAGGCGGACGTCTGGTGGAGCTCGGGCTTGAGAACGGTGGTCACGCGGGTAAGGCCTTTCGGATCTTGGTGGTTGAGAGCAGGCAGAAGCCGCGCCGACACCAGTGGTGTGGCGCAACGCTGGTGCAGCTCTCAGCAGCGCAGGATCGAAAGTCGGTGCAGGCACGGCGGGTCGCCGGTGCGGCTGGTCCAGGGATGCCCGCGTGCTGCCCATCGGCGGAGGACGCGGTTGGAGCCCCTGCGCCTGAGGACGAACGTGAACAGGGCAGCAACGATGCACAGCAGCGCCAGGCAGCTCTCTCCGACTCCGCCGTGGTCGCAGGGGGATTCGCCATCCGGGCTGTCCGGTGTTTCGGCGGCGACCCCGGGGGCGACGTCGGAGTGAGTGTGCTGAGCCTTGCCCCCGGCGGCGTGCCCGCCGTGGACTTGCTGATGTGAGGCCAGGATGTGCATCGCGAACAGGGCAAGCACCACCGCGAGGAGCATTGCCCGCAGCAACACTCCCGTGTGACGGTCGCGACGGACCTTGCCTGAAATCACGCTTCCCGACCATAGGAGTGCTTGGTTACGGGAATGCCAACAGGGGCGTCCCTACCTGGACTGGGAGGAAGATAACACCAGGTGGGGATGCGTCTGCGCGGCATCTCACAGCGTGGGCTGCAACGGTGCCGGCCGGCCCCGTGCCTCGGAGCCGGAGAACGAGCCGATGACTGTCCTGTCGGGATCCCATATCCGTTGGCGGGGTGTGGGGCCGCTGTGGAAGGCGGTCAGGTGGGCGTAGGTGTCCAGGTAGGGCTGGAGGTCGGTGACGGGCTTGCCGTCCTTGGAGACCGAGACGGTCAAGGGGTGGGCCATGCCTGCCATGGGCCGGCCCTTGACGGTGATGGTGTAGCCGTCGGCCTCGGTGGTGGTGGCCGGTGCGGGCAGCGGGGGTGGTGGCGTCGCCGGCCACGGTCACGGTGCGCGAGAGTACGAAGTCCTTGCCCTTCCCGGTGCCGCTGTCGGGGGTGAAGGAGGCGTACATCCGCCACGAGCCGGGGGCCAGGGCCATCAGGTCCGCGGTCCAGGTGCCGCCGGCGGCCATGGAGGGGTGGATGTGCTGGAAGCCGGTCAGGTCGGAGCGGATGGCGTAGAAGTGCATCCGCTGGGTCTGGTCGAGTGCAAAGGCCGTGACCGGCTTGCCGACCGCCGCGAGAGCACGGCGCCGGACGGTGAAACAAGTGACAGCGGACGTCTGTGAGGTCTTTCCGGGTGGGCACACCGCAAAGTGGCGCGCCGGAGACGTGGAGGCGCGGCGCCGAGTGCCGGCCGGTGGCCGGGCGTCGGTGGTGCCCGTCACGTCCGCGCGATACAGACCCGAAGCAGCAGATCCCGCCCGTCGCACGCAGGAGGAACTGCGCCTCCCGCGCCGGCGGTCAGCCCAGGGCGGCGAGTAGGTCGTTGCATGCCTGCTCGCAGGCACGGCACGCCTCCGCGCAGATCCGGCAGTGCTCGTGCATGCCGGCATGCGAGGCGCATTCGTCGCCGCACGCCTTGCAGGCGATGGCACACGCCCTGAGCATCGCAGCGGTGATGTTGGCGTCGTAGCCGGTGTGACGGGAGAGCACGGCCGCGGTGGCGGTGCAGATGTCGGCGCAGTCCATGTCGGTGCGGATGCACTTGGTCAGGTCGCCCACCATGCCCTCGGAGAGACAGGCGTCCGCACAGGCAGTACACGCCTGGGCGCAGGCGATGCATGCCTCGATGCATCGGGTGAGCTTGGTCTGGTCGATGGCGCCGAGGTCGGCCGGGTAGGTGGCGAGCATGTCCTTGACGGTGCCGGCCATGACGGATCAACTCCGTTCACCGCGGGCCGGCGGACCTGGCCGGGCCGCCAAGAAGCCCCCGGTACACCTCCAGCCAACACCCGCGCGCGCGGCAGCGCGCCCGGAGCACCTTCGCGGTGCGTCCGGGCGCGCTGCCGTACTGCGGGTGGAGCGGCGGTCAGTGGTAGGCGTGGACGACGGCGTGGCCCTTGCCGCGGCCGATCATCCACTTGTTGACCGGGGTCGTGATCAGGAAGGCGACGGCGAACCCACCCAGCAGGGCCGACCAGAACAAGGCGTCCGAGAGGTGGGCGTCCATCGCTCCCGGGGTGAGGGCGATGATGCCGTTGTCGACGAGCTCCATCACCGCGATCGAGACAGTGTCGGCGGCGAGGGCGACCTTGACGGCGCTCTTGAAGTCCAGGCCGGCCCGGCGAACGGCGAACAACGTGAACGAGTAGCCGAAGAGGAACGCCAGGGTGATCGCGAGGATCATCGTCGGGGCGTTGCCCCAGGCCAGGGCAGTGCCGATGACCATGCCCAGGATCTCGCCGATGGCGCACCCGGTCAGGCAGTGCAACGTCGCCTTCGCGGCAGCGCCCCAGGTCACTCCTCCTACGTGATGACCATCGTGGCCGCCGTGGCCGCCATGCCCCTCGTGCCCCTGGTGCGCGGCGTGGTCGTGACCGGTGCTGGTGTGGTGCGCGCTGTGATCCATGGCCCTCGTCCCCATTCCCGTCCCGTGTGGACTCCTGCCCGGCGCCCACATCCTGAACCATATACCCCTAGGGGGTATATGGCCAGAGATGGATCCCGCTCACCTCACCCCCTCAGGCGCGGACCATGCGGGCGATTCCCGGGAGGCTTCACCGACCTTGTCGCAGGCCTGATCGCGCTCGACCATGCGCTGCAGGCCGCGGACCTGGCCCTCGGTTCGGCGCAGGCGCTTGAGGACGTCGCCCTTGTGGGCGGTGTAGCCGTGCACGGCTCGGTCCCTTCCTTCGCAGTTACCCCTGGGGGGTATCGATTTCAATGACAGGGCGGGGAGAAGTGTTCCGGGGGCCGGTGTCCGGAGTGGGACCGCCCCCGCCCGAGTGACCAGGCGGGGGCGGGGCGGAGCAGCCTGGCGGCCAGGTCAGACGCCGGCCCGGAAGGAGCGCAGACGGAGGCTGTTGCCGACGGCGAAGACGGAGGAGGAGGCCATGGCCGCTCCGGCGATCATCGGGTTGAGCAGGCCGGCCGCGGCGAGCGGCAGGGCGGCCACGTTGTAGGCGAAGGCCCAGAACAGGTTCGAGCGGATGGTACCGAGGGTCTTGCGGGAGAGGCGGATGGCGTCGGCGGCGGCACGCAGGTCGCCGCGTACGAGGGTGAGGTCGCCGGCCTCGATGGCGGCGTCGGTGCCAGTGCCCATGAGTCCCAGGTCGGCTTGGGCGAGGGCGGCGGCATCGTTGACGCCGTCGCCGACCATGGCGACCGACCGGCCCTCGGACTGCAGGCGCTTGACGACGTTCACCTTGTCTTCGGGCATGACCTCGGCGATCACCTCGTCGATGCCGACTTCGCGGGCCACCGACTCCGCGACGGCCTTGTTACCGTCCCGCGCCGATCTGCCCGACCAACTCCCGCACCTGTCCCGCTGTCTTGCCATGAGACTCGTCCACAACCGCTCCGTTCCGTGCCCTCGCCGCCTCGCCGAACCTTCCCTCCCGCACCGCCGTCAGCCGTAGGGTGCTTCCGGTGAGCGAGTACCAGTACTACGAGTTTCAGGCCCTCGACCGGCCGCTGAGCGGCAACCAGCGGGAAGCACTGCGGGGCGTCTCCAGCCGTGCCAGGATCACCGCCACCAGCTTCACCACCGATTACCACTGGGGCGACCTGCGGGGGAATCCGCGAAACCTGGTGGAGCGGTACTTCGACGCCCATCTGTACGTCGCCGGCTGGGGCACACACCGGCTGATGCTCCGCCTGCCCATACAGCGCCTGGCCCTGCGCAGCGTCCAACCGTACGGTCTCGGCCACCATGTCGAAACCTGGGCCACCCGGACCCACCTTCTCCTCGACCTGACCAGCGAGGACGAGGGCGGCGACTGGGTCGAGGGAGCCGACGATTCGCTGGCCGCCGTCATCGGCGTACGCGAGGAACTCGCCACCGGCGATATGCGGCCCCTCTATCTGGCGTGGCTCTCCGCCCTCTCTGCCTGGGAAGCCGAGGACGACGACGAAGAGGAGTACCAGTCCGCTCTGGAGCCTCCCATCCCCGCCGGCCTGGGAGAACTCACGGCTCCGCAAAGCGCGCTCGCGGACTTCCTGCGCGTCGACACCGACCTGCTCGCTGTCGCCGCACAGAGCAGCGCCGCGGCGCCGGAACCCGCGGCCGGTCTGACACGGAAGGAGCTCGCGCGACTCGTCTCCGCCCTCCCGGACAAGGAGAAGGACGCCCTACTGCTGCGCCTCGCCCTCGGCCCGGAACCCCACTTGCACAGCGAACTCCTGCACCGTCTGCGGGAAACCTCCGCCCCAGCGACCGCACCCGGTCACCGGACCGCCGCCCGGCTGCTGGATGCGGCGCACACCCGCCGCGCCGAGCGCCGCGGCCACGCCGAACGCGACCGGTTGCGAGCCCGCGCCACGCGCCTGACCGCCCTCGCCGCCGACGCGGACGTCATCTGGAACCAGGCCGAAGCACACATCGCCTCCAAGAAGACCAGTGCCTACGACGCGGCTGTCGCCCTCCTTCGTGACCTGCGCGATGCCTGCGCTCACGCCGGACGCGGTGTCGATTTCCAGCAGCGTCTGGGGCTCCTGCGCGACACCTACCGGAGCCGGCCCGGCCTCATCCACCGTCTCGACAGTCACGGTCTCCGGTAACTCGGCCGCGGGCATGGAAGAAAACGGTCAGGCGTGGTTGACCGGGAGGACGTCCGGGGAGAGGGCGCCCGCATGGGCCGCGGCCGAGGTCATCCGCTTGCGGTGGTGGCGGCGACAGAGGACTTCGTAGCCGATCTCCTCCGCCGGGCGGTTCACATCGCCGACCACGACCTGGGCGCCCTCGACCACCATCTCGCCGCCCACGGTACGGGCGTTGTGCGTGGCGCGGGCGCCGCACCAGCACAGGGCCTCAACCTGGAGCTGCTCCAGACGGTCCGCCAGCTCGATCAGGCGCTGCGAGCCCGGGAAGAGCTTCGTACGGAAGTCCGTCGTGATGCCGAAGGCGAAGACGTCCATGTCCAGGTCGTCCACGATCCGGGCCAACTGGTCGATCTGCTCCGGGGCGAGGAACTGCGCCTCGTCCACGATCACGTAGTCCGCCTTGCCGCCCTTGGAGAGCTCGGCGACGAGGTACGCGTACAGGTCCATTCCCTCCCCCGCCTCGACGGCCTCCGTCACCAGACCCAGGCGGGAGGAGAGCTTGCCCTCGCCCGCGCGGTCGTCGCGCGTGAAGATCACACCCTGGAGCCCCCGGGCAGAGCGGTTGTGACCAATCTGGAGCGCCAGAGTGCTCTTTCCGCAGTCCATCGTTCCGGAGAAGAACACCAGCTCGGGCATGGGAAGTACGGGACCTTTCGGGTCGGGTCGTGTGGGGTGGGCGGGCGGGGAAGGGCCGTCGGTCAGGTGCGGATTTCGAGCAGCGGGACCAGCTGCTCCGCCGCGGTCATGGAGCCGTGCATGCCGGCGAGGGCGGACTCGTTGGGCTCGTTGCGCGAGGCGGTGATGGCGACGTCGGCCTGGGCGGCCGCGATCACGTCGCCGATCCGGCCCAGCACGCGCTCGTCGCACTCCCCCGGGGCGCCGAACCAGCCGAGTTCCAGGGCCTCTTCGCGGCTCGCGACCCAGAAGCGGTCCCCGAGCACCTCGCGCCACACGGTCAGGACGTCGGCCTCGGCGCCCGGTACCGCGTACACGTGGCGGGCCCGGCCCTCGCCGCCGAGCAGGGCCACGCCCGCGCCGAGCTCCCAGTCGTCGTCGAAGTCGATGCGGGAGTCCTCGTCGAAGGGGATGTCGACCATGCCGTGGTCCGCGGTCACGTACAGCGCGGTGCGCGGCGGCAGCTGCTCGGCGAGGCGCTGGACGAGCCGGTCGACCAGCATCAGCTGGCCGCGCCAGGCGTCGGAGTCCACGCCGTGGCGGTGGCCGGCGCCGTCGAGCTCACTGAAGTACGTGTACACGAGCGAGCGGTCGCCGCCCGCGAGCTGGATCGCCGCGAGGTCCATCCGCTCCTCGCCGGTCATCCGGCCGTGGAAGGTGCCGCCGGACAGGGCGACCTTGGTGAGAGGGGTGGTCTGGAAGGCGGGCGAGGACACCTGCGCGGTGTGCACCCCGGCCTTGTCGGCCAGCTGGAAGACGGTCGGGTACGGCTGCCAGGGCTTCGGCGAGGTCCACGGCTGCCAGCGGAGCTGGTTCATCAGCTCACCGGAGGCGGGGTTGCGGACGGTGTAGCCGGGCAGGCCGTGGCGGGCGGGCGGCAGGCCGGTGCCGACGGAGGCCAGCGAGGTGGCGGTGGTCGCCGGGAAGCCCGCGGTGATCGGGCGGCCGGTGCCGCCGCGCGAGCTGCCGAGGAGGGAGGTGAGGTACGGGGCCTCGTCCGGGTGGGCCTTGATCTGCTCCCAGCCCATGCCGTCGACGAGGAACACGCAGTTCCGGTCGGCCGGGGTCAGCTCGGCGATGGAGGCCGTGAAGCCGGGTACGCCCTGGCCCGCCACCAGCGTGGGCAGCAGATCGGCGAGCGAGCCGGTGCCGTAGTGCGGGACGGGGGCGCCGGCCAGGTCCAGCAGCTCCGGTTCGTCCCAGCCCTGCGGTGCGGAGTACGGCATCAACGGGCGGAGGAGGACGTGGCCGCAGTCGCTTCGCTGAGCGCCTGCGCGAAGACGAGGGTCTGGCGGACCGCCTCCGGGCCGTCACCGGCCTCGCTGACGCGCAGGCTGAGGTCGTCCGCGGTGGAGTTGCCGGTGTAGCCGTGGTCGGAGTCGCAGTTCGGGTCGCCGCAGGCGGCCGGCTCCAGGTCGATCCGGGAGACCGCGCCCCAGCCGATGGTCAGGACGACCTCGCGGGGCAGGGTGCCGGGAGTGTAGGACTCCGGGTTGGCGACAACGCGGCTGAGCACCACGGAGGAGATGCTGGACAACTTGACCGACTCGGTGGAGGTGGTCGCGTACGGGGACGGGGATCCGGCGTCGGCGGCCTGCTCGTCGGTGTGGCTGACGATGAAACGGTTGCCCGTCAGAACGAGCACGGTGACATGGCGGCGCACCTCGTTGGAGTCGAAGGTCGTCTCCTGGTGGACCAGGTACGACGAAATCGGCTCGCCGCCCACCGCGGCCTCCACGGCCTCGGCCACGAGGGCCGGGTAGTAGCCGCTGCGCTCGATCGCCGTGCGCAGCCCCTGGGTCGTCGTACCGGATTTCGCCATGAGGTCCATCCTAAGGCCCGTTCGGCGCACCCCGACCTTTCCTGCGCCCCGCTCAGTAGCTGGGGAGCGTCCGCGGGCCGAGGTCGCCGCGGACCGGCGGGTGCGCGACGCGGACGGTGGCGCTGAGCACGGAGATCCCCTCGGTCGCGACGACCACGGGTTCCAGGGTGACCCCGACCACCTCCGGGTGGTCGTCCACCAGGCGGGACACCCGCAGGAGCAGCTCCTCCAGGGCGGGGGTGTCGACGGGGTCGCTACCGCGCCAGCCGAAGAGGAGGGGTGCGGTCCGGATGGACCGGATCAGTCCCGCGGCGTCCCGGTCGGTGGCCGGGACGAGCCGGTGGGCGGTGTCGCCGAGCAGCTCGGAGGCGACTCCGGCCAGCCCGAAGGAGAGGACGGCGCCGGCGGCCGGGTCGATGACGGACCGGACGACGGTGTCGACCCCGCGCGGCACCATGGCCTGCACCACGGGCTGGAGCTCCGCCGGCTTGCCGAGCAGGTCGGTGAGCTCCTCGTACGAACGTCGCAGCTCCGTCTCGTTGGCGAGGTCGAGCCGTACGCCGCCCAGGTCCACGCGGTGGCGCAGGTGCGGGGCGGTGGTCTTGAGGGCCACGGGGTAGCCCAGGACCCCGGCGGCCCGGACCGCGGCGTCGGGGCTGGGGGCGGGCAGGGCGGGCAGCACGCGGATCCCGTACCGGGCGAGCAGTTCGCGGCCGTCCCACTCGGACAGGGTCAGCACCTCCCCGCCGTCGGGGTCGAGGTACGCGAGCAGGGTGGTCAGCTGGGCGGCGGCGGCCGCCTCGTCGATGTCCTCGTACTCGGGGACCTGCCCGGCCGCCTCGGCGGTGGCCCGCCGCCACTGGCCGTAGCGGACGGCCTCGGCGAGGGCCCGTACGGCCCGCTCGGCGGCGGGGTAGCTGGGGATCCGGCCCGGGTCCCCGGGCGCCGGCTCGGGGGTGGCGAAGGGCGCGAGTGCGGCGGGGGCCGGCGGGACGACCGGCGGGGCGGCAGGCGGGGCGACCGCCGGTACGGCAGGCGGCGCGACCGGGCTCGCCTCCGGCGGGAGGGGCTCGACGGGGTCGGAGGCCCGCGCGGCGGACAGGGCGGCGACCAGTTCGCCGAGTTCCACGTGCACGACGGCGACCGGCTTGCCCGGCACCGCCGCCACGGCTTCGCGCAGGGCATCGGCCAGGTCGTCGGCCAGGGTGCCCTCGCCCACCCAGGGGATGGCGGTGACGACGACCGCGTCGTTGTCGGGTGAGGCCAGCGCGGCGGCCAGCGCGTCCCGGAAGTCGGCCGGGGAGGCCGCCGTCGTCAGGTCCAACGGCGGCAGCGGTCTCAGGCCCTGGGTCAGGCAGGCGTCGTAGGTGAGGACCCCGAGGGACTCGGAGTTGCCGAGGATCGCGATCCGAGGGCCGGCGGGCAGCGGCTGCGCGGCCAGCAGGAGGCCGACGTCCACCAGCTCCGTCACCGTGTCGACCCGGATCACGCCCGCCTGGCGCAGCAGGGCGGAGACGGTGGCGTCGGGCAGCCGGGTGTCGGGGACGACGTGGCCGGCCGGGGTGTGGCGGCCGCCCTTGGCGACGACCACCGGCTTCACGGCGGCCGTGCGGCGGGCGAGGCGGGTGAACTTCCGCGGGTTGCCGAGGGTTTCCAGGTACATCAGGGCGACGTCGGTGGCCTCGTCGTCGTACCAGTACTGGAGGATGTCGTTGCCGGAGACGTCGGCGCGGTTCCCCGCCGAGACGAACGAGGACAGTCCCTCGCCGCGCCGCAGCAGCGCCGAGAGCAGGGCGATGCCGATGGCCCCGGACTGCGTGAAGAGTCCGATGCGGCCGCGCATGGGCATCGGGGCGGGGGTGAGGGAGGCGTTGAGCTCCACCTCCGGGGCGGTGTTGATCACCCCGTAGGCGTTCGGGCCGATCAGCCTCATCCCGTACGAGCGCACCTGGCGCACCAGTTCGCGCTGGCGGGCGAGCCCCTCGGTCCCGCTCTCCCCGTACCCGGCGGACAGGACGACGAGGCCCTGCACCCCGTGTTCGCCGCAGGCGGCCACGGCTTCCGGGACCCGGTCGGCGGGGACGGCGATCACGGCGAGGTCGACGGGGGCGCCGATGGCCTCGATGGTGCGGTACGCGCGGACGCCGTCGAGGAGGTCGCGGGTGACGGCCTCGTTGACGGCGTAGAGGTGGCCGTGGAAGCCGCTGTCGCGCAGGTTCCGCAGGGCCGCGGCGCCGACTCCGCCACCGGAGCGGCTGACTCCGACGACCGCCACCGAGCCGGGGGCGAGCAGCCGCTGTACCGAACGGGCCTCGGCGCGCTGTTCGCGGGCGCGCTGCACGGCGAGGGACTCGGCGGTGGGTTCGAGGTCGAGGGTGAGGTGGACGGAGCCGTCCTCGAAGCTGCGCTTCTGCTCGTAGCCGACGTCCGTGAACACCTTGATCATCTTGGTGTTGGCGGGCAGCACCTCGGCGGCGAAGCGGCGGATGCCGCGCTCGCGGGCCACCGCGCCGATGTGTTCGAGGAGGGCGGAGGCCACCCCGCGGCCCTGGTGGGCGTCCTGGACGAGGAAGGCGACCTCGGCCTCGTCGGCGGGGCCGGAGGCGGGCCGGCCGTCGGCGCCGATGCGGTCGTAGCGGACGGTGCCGATGAACTCCCCGCCGATGGTCGCGGCGAGACCGACGCGGTCCACGTAGTCGTGGTGCGTGAAGCGGTGCACGTCGCGGTCGGAGAGCCGGGGGTAGGGCGCGAAGAAGCGGTAGTACTTCGACTCGTCGGACACCTGCTCGTAGAAGCTGACCAGCCGGCCCGCGTCCGCGGTGGTGATCGGCCTGATGCGGGCGGTTCCGCCGTCACGCAGGACGACGTCCGCTTCCCAGTG
This sequence comes from Streptomyces sp. NBC_01351, assembly GCF_036237315.1. Lineage (GTDB taxonomy): Bacteria > Actinomycetota > Actinomycetes > Streptomycetales > Streptomycetaceae > Streptomyces. The sequence continues at coordinate 2,214,724 of NZ_CP108356.1, forward strand.
GGCCGGGTACGAGGGGTCCGACTCGGTGGTCATGCCCATACCTTACGGGCCGGAGACCGGCGGGGACGGGGCGGGTGCTATTCGCGCGGCGCATTGGGCAATCCGGGGCAAAGCGGTGCAAGCTGGGGAAGGTCGAACGGCGGGAAATCCGGGCCGAAGGTCGGTCCGAGCATTCCGGGCGTCGTGAGAGACTGGTCTAGACAACCGTAAGAACCTGAAGGGCATCACCATGGCAGAGCGCCGCGTCAACGTCGGCTGGGCCGAGGGCCTGCACGCTCGTCCCGCCTCGATCTTCGTCCGCGCGACGACCGCTTCCGGCGTCCCGGTGACCATCGCGAAGGCCGGCGGCGACCCCGTCAACGCCGGTTCCATGCTGGCGGTTCTGGGCCTGGGCGCCCAGGGCGGCGAGGAGATCGTCCTCGCCTCCGAGGCCGATGGCGCGGACGCCGCGCTGGACCGCCTCGCGAAGCTGGTCGAGGAGGGTCTCGAGGAGCTCCCCGAGACCGTCTGACCCTTCGGGTTCGCCCGAGCAGCACCCTCCGCCGAAGCCGCGGTCCCTCCGGGGGCCGCGGCTTCGTCATGGGGCCCGGTCACTCCGGGGCACCCGGGCAGGAATTGCGCGCGCCAGAATTCACCGCGCACGCGCCACACATCACAAACCCGGACGCCGAAACTCGGCCCCCGAATCGCGAAATACGAAACGCGGATCACGCACCGCGCAGCGAATTCACACCGGGAAGGAATTCCATCCGTGGCGCACGGATACCAGACCTTTGTATACGGCTCTTGTTAATGCCGGCCGCTCGACATGTTTACGGCAGGTTGCGAAGTGCTCACCGCCTGCCGGATCCGCAGCCGGTGCGCCCCCGTCGCGCGCTCCGCGTGGATCGCCGCCAGGGCCCGCGCCCGCTCCGCGTCACCCCGGGCCACCGCGTCCACGATCGCGCCGTGCTCCGCCCAGGACTCCACCGGCCGGGCCGGCGCCTCCACCACGTACATCCACGCGACCTTGTGCCGCATCTGCGTCAGCAGCGCGATCAGCCCCGGGCTGCCCGAGGCCTGTGCGAGCGTCTCGTGGAACCAGCCGCCCAGGGACCTCAGATCCTCCCCCTGGCCCCGCCTGGCCCGTTCCTGGCCCAGCCTGACCAGCCCGCGCAGGACCTTGAGGTGCGCGTCCGTACGCCGGCGCGCCGCCCTGGCCGCGGCGAGCGGCTCCAGCAGCATCCGCAGCTCCAGCAGATCGGCGGCCTCCTGCTCCGTCGGCTCGGCCACACAGGCCCCGGCGTGGCGCCGCGTCGTCACGAACCCCTCGGACTCCAGGGTCCGCAGCGCCTCGCGGACCGGGACGCGGGAGACTCCGTACCGGCGGGCCAGCACCTCCTCGGTCAGTCTGCCGCCCGGACCGAAGACCCCGGAGACGATGTCGTCGCGAATTGCCGTGCATACCGCGTGCGCAGGAATACGCAAGACCGAACCTCCGCCTATTTCCGACTCACACCCTCATTGGTGCCCCTGCTGCTGCGACTCTATTGCAACACACGATAATTTCCGAGAGCGGCCGGAAATACGAAACATGACGAAACACGAAGGCCCCGGCTCGGGGAGCCGGGGCCTTCGGTGAAGCGTGTGGTGCGGAGAGCTCAGGAGGCTCAGAGGCTGACACCGTGCGAGCGCAGGTACGCGACCGGGTCGATGTCCGAGCCGTAGTCGGCACCGGTGCGGGCCTCGAAGTGCAGGTGCGGGCCGCTGGAGTTGCCGGTAGAGCCCGACAGGCCGATCTGCTGGCCCGGGGTGACCTGCTGGCCGACGGAGACGCTCAGCGAGGTCATGTGCCCGTACTGGGTGTACGTACCGTCGTTGTGCTTGATGACGACGTTGTTGCCGTAGGCGCCGCCCCAACCGGCCTCCACGACGGTACCGAGGCCCACCGCGCGGACCGAGGTGCCGGAGGCGGCGCGGAAGTCGATGCCGGTGTGGCTGCCGGAGGACCACATGCCGCCGCCCGCGTGGTACTGCGTGCTGATCCCGCCGGGTACCGGGGCGACGAAGGTGTTGAGGCGCTTGCGCTCCTCCTCGCGGGCCGCACGCTCGGCGGCCTCGCGCTCGGCCTTCGCCTTGGCCTCGGCGAGGCGCTTGGCCTCGGCGGCCCGCTGCTTGGCTTCGGCCTCGGCCTGCGCCTTGGCGGCGGCCTGCTCGGCGGCGCGCTGCTGGGACTCTGCCTGGTCGGCGATGTCGCCCGGGAGGTCCTCGGCAACGACGACGGCGCCCAGCGCGTTGTCCTGCGAGTGGTTGTTGTTGCCGTTGTCGGCGGCGAAGGCCGGGGCGGCGAGGGAGCCGACGACACCAGTGGTGGCGAGGGCGGCTATGCCGGCGTAACCGGCGGTCTTGCGGCTCAGACGGCTGGAACCACGGTGCTTACCGGAGCCGGTGGGACGACTGCCAAACGCCATGAAGGGGCTGATCCTTTCCTTCCTTCTCGCCTACCGGGTTAGCTGACGGGTTCGGAGCAGGAAGGTCTCCTACGGGCCTCCTCTTGCGAGGCGGTCCGATTCACCCCAGGGACTGATGTGGGTCCCCGGCTCCCCAGGCTCGCGCCTGACGGGGACTCGGCGATCGCTGCCCGGTGCCGCGGATGCGGCGGGTACAACTGACGGACAGCACGGCCGACGCTAGGCGGATCATCAGTCAATCGCCAAACAGACACGCCCTTTTGTTGCGTACGCCACACCACATACGAGCAACCTCACCATGAAACAGACAAAAGGGACCCCGGCGGACAAGCCGCCGGGGTCCCTCGAAGACCCGCCGGTCAGACGCCAGTTGAGGCGTCGGAGGCGAACGTCAGTACCTCGCGTCAGTTGGTGACGACGCTCACGTCGCCGATGCCGAGGGCCCGCACCGGCTCCTCGATCAGTGCCGCGTCGCCCACCAGGATCGTGACGAGCCGGTCCGCCGGGAAGGCGCTCACGACCGCCGAAGTGGCCTCCACCGTGCCGGTTTCGGCGAGCCGCGCGTACAACTGCGCCTGGTAGTCGTCCGGCAGCTCCTGCTCGACCTGGTCGGCGAGGGTGCCGGCGACCGAGGCCGCGGTCTCGAACTTCAGCGGGGCGACGCCCACCAAGTTCTGCACCGCCACGTCCCGTTCGACGTCGGTCAGGCCGCCCTCCGCGAGGGTCCGAAGCACCTTCCAGAGGTCCTCCAGCGCCGGCCCGGTGTTCGGGGTGTCCACCGAGCCGCTGATGGCCAGCATCGAAGCGCCCTTGCCGTCCGCGGTGGAGCGCAGCACCTGGCCGAAGGCGCGCACGCCGTACGTGTACCCCTTCTCCTCGCGCAGCACCTTGTCCAGGCGGGAGGTGAGGGTGCCGCCCAGGCAGTACGTGCCGAGCACCTGGGGAGCCCAGACCCGGTCGTGGCGGTCCGGCCCGATCCGGCCGATCAGCACCTGCGTCTGAACCGCGCCGGGCCGGTCCACGATGACCACGCGGCCCGTGTCGTCGGCGGTCACCGGCGGCACCGGGAGGGGCTCGGCGGAGTTGCCCGTCCAGGTGCCCAGGGTGTCCGCCAGCACGGCGTCCAGATCGATGCCGGTCAGGTCGCCGACGACCACCGCGGTGGCGGTGGCGGGGCGCACGTGGGCCTCGTAGAAGGCCCGCACGGCGGTCGCGTCGATCCGGGCGACCGTCTCCTCGGTGCCCTGGCGCGGGCGGGACATCCGCAGGTCGGCCGGGAACAGCTCCTTGGAGAGCTGCTTGGCGGCCCTGCGCTGCGGGTTGGCCAGCTCGTGCGGGATCTCGTCGAGCCGGTTGCGCACCAGCCGGTCGACCTCGCTGTCGGCGAACGCCGGTGCGCGCAGCGCCTCGGCGAGCAGGCCCAGCGCCTTGTGCAGCCGCGAGGCCGGGACCTCCAGGGAGACCCGGAGGCCCGGGTGGTCGGCGTGCGCGTCGAGGGTGGCGCCGCAGCGCTCCAGCTCGGCGGCGAACTCCTCGGCGGAGTGCTTGTCGGTGCCCTCGGAGAGCGCACGGGCCATGATGGTGGCCACGCCGTCCAGGCCCGCGGGCTCCGCGTCGAGCGGGGCGGCCAGGTTGATCTCGACGGCGACCACCTGCTGGCCCGGGCGGTGGCAGCGCAGCAGGGTGAGGCCGTTGCCGAGCACACCGCGCTCGGGGGCGGGGAAGGCCCACGGCTTGGCCTCGCCGGCCTCCGGCCGCGGGTGGAAGGTCATCGTGACGGCTGCGGTGTCGCTCACTGCTCCGCCCCCTCGTTCTCGTCGGACTCGTCGGACTCGGCGGACTCCTCGGAGCCCGGCAGCGGCTCGTAGACCAGCACCGCGCGGTTGTCGGGGCGCAGTCGGGCCGCGGCCACGGCCTGCACCTCCTCGGCGGTGATGTCGAGGACCCGCTGGACGGCGGTCAGCGCCAGTTGCGGGTCGCCGAACAGCACCGCGAAACGGCACAGTTCGTCGGCGCGGCCGGCCACCGTGCTCAGCCGGTCCAGCCACTCGCGCTCCAGCTGCGCCTGGGCGCGCTCCATCTCCTCGGCCGTCGGGCCCTCGGCGGCGAACCGCGCGAGCTCCTCGTCCACGGCCGCCTCGATGGCGGGGATCTCGACCCCGCTGGAGGTCTTGACGTCCAGCCAGCCCAGCGAGGGCGCGCCCGCCAGGCGCAGCATGCCGAAGCCGGCTGCGACGGCCGTCTGGTCGCGGCGTACCAGCCGGTTGTGCAGCAGCGAGGACTCCCCGCCGCCCAGGATGGTCAGCGCCACGTCGGCGGCGTCGCACTCGCGGGTGCCGTCGTGCGGGAGCCGGTAGGCGGCCATCAGCGCGCGCGCCGGAACCTCCTCCACGATCTCCTCGCGCAGCTGCTCGCCGATGATCTCGGGCAGCGAGCCGTCACGGGGCGGCTGCTTGCCGTCGTGCGCGGGGATGGAGCCGAAGTACTTCTCGACCCAGGCGAGCGTCTGCTCGGGGTCGATGTCCCCGACGACCGACAGCACCGCGTTGTTGGGCGCGTAGTACGTACGGAAGAAGGTGCGCGCGTCCTCCAGGGACGCGGCGTCCAGGTCGGCCATGGAGCCGATCGGGGTGTGGTGGTAGGGGTGGCCCTCCGGGTAGGCGAGGGCGGTCAGCTTCTCGAACGCCGTGCCGTACGGGACGTTGTCGTACCGCTGGCGGCGCTCGTTCTTGACGACGTCGCGCTGGTTCTCCATGGACTCGTCGTCCAGGGCGGCCAGCAGCGAGCCCATCCGGTCCGCCTCCAGCCAGAGCGCGAGCTCCAGCTGGTGGGTCGGCATCGTCTCGAAGTAGTTGGTGCGCTCGAAGCTGGTGGTGCCGTTGAGAGAGCCGCCGGCGCCCTGGACCAGCTCGAAGTGGCCGTTGCCCGGTACCTGCTTCGAGCCCTGGAACATCAGGTGCTCGAAGAGGTGAGCAAGGCCCGTACGCCCCTTGACTTCATGGCGCGAGCCGACGTCGTACCACAGGCAGACCGCGGCGACCGGAGTCAGGTGGTCCTCGGAAAGCACCACGCGCAGGCCGTTGGCCAGCCGGTGCTCGGTCGCTGTCAGGCCGCCGGAGCCGGCCTGAGCTGTGGCCGTGTGACCCATGGGCATGTGGTCCCTTCGATCGCGATGCAGAGATTTCTGTCAGACCTGCCACTGTATGCAAGCGCGTCGGCCGCCGGATAAGTTCCCGGGTCACTCCCCCAAGGACTCTCCCCCGGCTACCGCTGGGAGGGCCCCCATCCAGGGGGTACCCCCAGGGTCGGAGTCGGCGTTGTCGGTGCGTCGGGCCACAATGGTCCGCGTCGTACCCGAGTCCCACCCGAGTCCGACCGCACGAACCAGCCAGACCACGCCAGACCAGTCAGTACCCGCCAGACCCAGTCAGAACCCCGCCAGACCCCAGCACACCCATTCTTGGTTAAGGAGCCGCGCAGCGATGGCCCGCCGCAGCACGAAGACCCCGCCGCCGGAGGATTTCGAGGAGAAGATCCTCGACATCGACGTCGTCGACGAAATGCAGGGCTCCTTCCTCGAGTACGCGTACTCGGTGATCTACTCCCGCGCCCTGCCCGACGCCCGGGACGGCATGAAGCCGGTCCACCGGCGCATCGTCTACCAGATGAACGAGATGGGCCTGCGCCCCGACCGCGGCTACGTGAAGTGCGCCCGTGTCGTCGGCGAGGTCATGGGCAAGCTCCACCCGCACGGCGACGCGTCGATCTACGACGCCCTCGTGCGCATGGCCCAGCCCTTCTCCATGCGGCTGCCGCTGGTCGACGGCCACGGCAACTTCGGCTCGCTCGGCAACGACGACCCGCCGGCCGCGATGCGGTACACCGAGTCCAAGATGGCCGACGCCGCCTCGCTGATGACGGAGTCGATCGACGAGAACACCGTCGACTTCGTCGCGAACTACGACGGCCAGGAGCGGGAGCCGGTCGCACTACCCGCGGCCTACCCGAACCTGCTGGTCAACGGCGCGTCCGGGATCGCGGTCGGCATGGCCACCAACATGCCCCCGCACAACCTCGGCGAGGTCATCGCGGCCGCCCGCCACCTGATCCGCTACCCGCAGGCGGACCTGGAGGCGCTGATGCGCTTCGTACCGGGTCCGGACCTGCCCACGGGCGGCCGGATCGTCGGGCTGTCGGGCATCAAGGACGCCTACGAGAACGGCCGCGGCACCTTCAAGATCCGCGCGACGGTGGCCGTGGAGAACGTGACGGCGCGCCGCAAGGGCCTGGTCGTCACCGAACTGCCCTTCACGGTCGGCCCCGAGAAGGTCATCGCGAAGATCAAGGACCTGGTCGGCTCGAAGAAGCTCCAGGGCATCGCCGACGTCAAGGACCTCACCGACCGCTCGCACGGTCTGCGCCTGGTCATCGAGATCAAGAACGGCTTCCACCCCGAGGCCGTACTGGAGCAGCTCTACAAGCTGACGCCGATGGAGGAGTCCTTCGGCATCAACAACGTGGCGCTCGTGGACGGGCAGCCGCTGACGCTGGGCCTCAAGGAGCTGCTGGAGGTCTACCTCGACCACCGCTTCGAGGTCGTCCGGCGGCGCAGCGAGTTCCGCCGCGGCAAGCGCCGCGACCGGCTTCACCTGGTCGAGGGCCTGCTGGTGGCGCTCCTCGACATCGACGAGGTCATCCGGCTCATCCGGGACAGCGACAACTCCGCGCAGGCCAAGGAACGCCTGATGGAGCGCTTCTCGCTGAGCGAGATCCAGACCCAGTACATCCTGGACACGCCGCTGCGCCGGCTCACCCGCTTCGACCGGATCGAGCTGGAGTCCGAGCGCGACCGACTGACCGGCGAGATCGACGAGCTGACCGGGATCCTGGATTCCGACACCGAGCTGCGCAAGCTGGTCTCCACGGAGCTGGCGGCCGTCGCGAAGAAGTTCGGCACCGAGCGCCGTACGGTCCTGCTGGAGTCGGCGGGCACCGCGGTGGCGGCGGTTCCGCTGGAGGTCGCGGACGACCCCTGCCGGGTGCTGCTGTCCTCGACGGGCCTGCTGGCGCGCACCGCGACCGGCGACCCGCTGCCCGAGGAGGAGGGTGGCTCCCGCGCCAAGCACGACCTGATCGTCTCGCAGGTCGCGGCGACCGCCCGGGCGGACGTCGGCGCGATCACCTCGTACGGGCGCCTGCTGCGGCTGTCGGTGATCGATCTGCCGCAGCTCCCGGACACGCACGCCGCGCCGAACCTGGCGGGCGGCGCCCCGGTCTCGGAGTTCCTCTCCGGGCTGGAGGCGGACGAGAAGGTGGTCTGCCTGACCTCGCTGGACGAGTCCTCGCAGGGCCTGGCCCTGGGTACTGAGCAGGGTGTGGTCAAGCGGGTCGTGCCGGACTACCCGGCCAACAAGGACGAGCTGGAGGTCATCACCCTCAAGGAGGGCGACCGGATCGTCGGCGCGGTCGAACTGCGCACGGGCGAGGAGGACCTGGTCTTCATCACCGACGACGCCCAGCTGCTGCGCTACCCGGCGAGCCAGGTCCGCCCGCAGGGCCGCCCGGCGGGCGGCATGGCGGGCATCAAGCTCGCCGACAACGCCAAGGTGATCCACTTCTCGGCGGTGGACCCGGCCCGGGACGCCGTGGTGTTCACGGTGGCGGGCTCGCACGGGACGCTGGACGACTCGGTGACGTCCGGGAAGCTCACCCCCTTCGACCAGTACCCGCGCAAGGGCCGGGCCACGGGCGGTGTGCGCTGCCAGCGGTTCCTGAAGGGCGAGGACGTACTGGTCCTGGCCTGGGCGGGCGGTTCTCCGGCCCGCGCGGCCGCGGCGAACGGCACTCCGGCCGAACTCCCGGCCGTGGACCCGCGCAGGGACGGCTCGGGGACGGCGCTGCCGGCAGTGGTCGCGACGCTGGCGGGGCCCGCGCTGTAGGACGGACGACGGCATTCGGGTGGTGCGCCCAACGGGGGACGTACCACCCGAATGGCGACTAGTGTTTTCCCTCTTGGCACTGTCGGGTGGGGCGGGAGAACAGGGCTGATGAGCCGTCGATCGAGCAGCGGACTGATCGGGACGTGGGCGGAGGCACAGCGGCGGCAGCAGCAGACGCAGCTGATCCAGCAGCGGGAGGCCGAACGCCGGCAGCGGGCGTACGAACGGGACGTGGCCCGGGGTCAGCGCGAGCAACAGGCCGCGTACAAGCAGCACCGCGAGGGCGAGGCCCGGCGGGCGACGGAGCGGCTCGACGCCCAGGTCGCGGCCCTGCAGGGGCTGTTGGCCGCGGGCTGCCGGGCCCCGGCGTTCCGAATGGCCGCCCTGGTCCGGCCCGAGCAGCTCGAACCCTTCAATCCGGGGACGCTGGCGCACCCGGTGCCGATGCCTCAGCTGCACCAGTTCCAGCAGCAGAGCAGCGGCTGGACGCTGGGCTCGAACCGGCGCGCGCAGGCGGAGCGGGACGCGCACGCCCGGTACACCCAGGCCTGGCAGGCGGCGCAGGCCGCGGAGGCGCAGCGGCAACAGCAGCTGGCGGCGTACCGGCAGCAGTACGACCGGTGGGCGGCGGATCAGCTCACCGGGATCCGCGGGCACAACGGCGGGCTCACCGACATGGCCGGGGCGCTGCGCGCGGGCGACGCGGAGGCCACGGTGGAGTACTTCTCTGCGGCCCTGTATGCCTCGGCCGCGTGGCCCGAGGAGCTGCCGAGGCAGGTGTCGGCCGCGTACGACCCGGCGCGACGCCAGCTGGTCCTGGACTGGGAACTGCCCGGGTACGAGGTGGTCCCGGCGGCCAAGTCGGTCCGGTACGTGCCGAGTACGGACCAGGACAAGGAGACGGCCCGCCCGGCCACGCACCGGCGGGCGGTCTACCGGGACCTGCTGGCGCAGTGCGTGCTGCTGGTGGTGCGCGAGCTGTACGCGGCGGACGAGTTCGGCGTGCTGGAGTCGGTCGTCGTCAACGGTTTCGTGGACGCCCACGATCCGGTGACGGGGCGGGAGGCGCAGCTCGTGCTCGCCTCGGTGTCGGCGGCTCGGTCTGCCTTCACGGGGCTGCGGCTGGAGCTGGTGAGCGCGGTGGACTGTCTGGTGGAGGGGCTGGGCGGGCAGCTCTCCGCGCGCCCGGACCAGCTGACCGCCGTGCGCCCGGAGCGCCGGCCCGGTGAGGTCGGCGGTGTCGTGAGTCATGGCGGGCACGCGGGCCGCGACGATGACGAGCCGGACCTCTTCGCGATGGACCCGATCGCCTTCGAGAACCTGGTGGCGGAGCTCTTCCGGGCGATGGGCATGGAGGCGCTGACCACACAGCGGTCGGGCGACGGCGGGGTGGACATCGAGGCGAACGACCCGTCCCCGATCACGGGCGGGCGGATCGTGGTGCAGGTCAAGCGCTACCGCAACACCGTGTCGCCCACGGCGGTCCGGGACCTGTACGGCACGGTCCAGGATAAGGGGGCGAACAAGGGGGTGCTGGTCACCACCGCGTCCTTCGGGCCGGGGTCGTACACCTTTGCCAACGGCAAGCCGCTGGAGTTGGTTCCCGGCGACAAGCTCGTGGAGCTGCTTCACCAGTACGGGTTGCGGGGGCGCCTGGGAGAGGGCGCCGGCGCGGCCATCCCGGCGCAGCGGACGCCCGAGCCCGCCCCTTCGGCGGACCACAATGTGCTGGGCATGTCCTGGTCGGGTGCGGTCGCGCTCGACGTGTGCGCTCTGGTGTGCGCGGGCAACCGGGTGCTGAGCGAGGACCATTTCGTCTTCTTCAACAACCCGCGGACTCCGGACGGTTCGGTACGGGCCCGCGCACACGCGGCGCCCGACAAAGCGGCCCTGGAGGTCTCCTTCGACACCCTGCCCGCACAGGCCGACCGGCTGGTCCTGGTGGCCGCGATCGACCCGGAGGCCGATCCGCACGCCGACCTGGCCGGTTTCACCGACGCCCGGATCCGGCTCCTGGACGCTGCGGGCGCGGAGGCCGGGCAGCTGGAGGTCTCCGACGGGCGGGCCGGCGAGACCGCGCTGGTCCTGGGCTCGTTCCGGCGCCGGGCGAACGGCGACTGGGACTTCGTGATCGGCGGCAAGGGCTACCGGGGCGGGCTGGAGGACCTGCTGCGGGAGTTCGGCGTCGACGTCGCCTAGACGGCCTGGTCCTCGGCGGGCTCGGGCTCGGAATCGGGCTCGGACTCGGACTCCGGTTCGGGCCGGGCCACGTACCGCAGTACCCCCCACATGCTCTCGGGGTGCAGCTCGTGCGGTGCCTCCTCGCGGCAGGCCTCCAGTTCGCGCAGCAGCCCGGGGCCATCGGTGCCCGAGCCGATCAGGACCAGCTGCGTCAGGCGCTCCTCGCCCCGCGCCCAGGGCCCCGGTGCGAAGCGGAGGAAGCGGCCGACCGCGTGGACCTCGTACCGCTCCTCGTGCCCGGGGACGCCGAAGTAGACGAAGCCCTTGATCCGGTAGAGGCCGGCGGGGCGGCGGTCGAGGAAGTCGATGAACCGGCGCGGCGAGAGGGCCTGTCCGGAGACGAACTCGACGGTGTCGTAGGCGGCGTGCGCATGCGTGCTGTGGTCGTGGTCCTGGCCGTCCGTCTCCGCGAGCAGGTCCTCGAAGGAGAGCTGCCCGCGCGTCTCGGTCCAGGGGCGGCGGTCGAAGAGCAGCTCGGGGTCGATCCGCCCGTGGTCGGCGCCCACGACCGGGGTGCCCGGGGCGCACAGGGTGCGCAGGACGCCTTCGATCCGGGCCCGTTCGGCCGCGTCCGCCCGGTCGGTCTTGTTGAGTACCACCAGGTCCGCGACGGCGAGATGGCGGTCGGTCTCCGGGTGCCTGGCCCGGGTCGCGTCGAACTCGGCCGCGTCCACGACCTCCACCAGCCCGCCGTAGCGGATGGCGGGGTTCTCGTTGGCGATGAGCATCCGGACCATCTCCTGGGGCTCGGCCAGCCCGCTCGCCTCGATGACGATCACATCGATGCGGTGGACGGGCGCGGCGAGCTTCTCCAGGTACGTGTCCAGTTCGCTGCCGTCGACGGCGCAGCACAGGCAGCCGCCGCCGAGGGAGACCATCGAGTCGCCGACCTGGCCGGCCACCGACATCGCGTCGATCTCGATCGAGCCGAAGTCGTTGACGACGACCCCGATCCGGGTGCCCCCACGGCTCGCGAGGAGGTGGTTCAGCACGGTGGTCTTGCCGGATCCGAGGAAACCGGCGAGGACGACTACGGGGATGGGCTGCCTGCTGTTCACCCGGTCGATCGTAGTCAGCCCCCGTCAGCCGAGCGGCGGCACCGGCTGCGGCGGGGTGGGGCCGACGTAGCGGGCGGCCGGGCGGATGATCTTCGAGTCGGCGGCCTGCTCCAGGACGTTCGCGCTCCAGCCGACCACGCGGGCCGCGCAGAACGTCGGCGTGAACATCTCTCGGGGCAGCCCGCACAGCTCCATGACCACGCCCGCGTAGAACTCGACGTTGGTGTGCAGTTCGCGGCCGGGCTTGAGCTCGGCGAGGATTTCCTCGACCTGGCGCTCGACCTCGACGGCGAAGTCCACGAGCGGGCCGCCGAACCCGCGCGCGATGTCGCGCAGCATGTGCGAGCGCGGATCCTCGGTGCGGTACACGGGGTGGCCGAAGCCCATGATCCGGTCCCCCGCCAGGACCCTCTCGCGGATCCACGGCCCGATCCGGTCCGTGGTGCCGATCGCGTCGAGCGTGTCGAGGGCCCGGCTGGGGGCGCCGCCGTGCAGCGGTCCGGAGAGCGCGCCGATCGCGCCGGTCAGACAGGCGGCGACGTCGGCGCCCGTGGAGGCGATCACCCGGGCGGTGAAGGTCGAGGCGTTGAAGCCGTGGTCGATGGTGGAGATGAGGTACCGCTCGACCGCGCGGGCCTTGGCGGGGTCGGGCTCCTGCCCGGTGAGCATGTAGAGGTAGTTCTCGGCGTAGGGGAGGTCGTCGCGCGGTTCGACCGGTTCCAGGCCCTGACCCAGTCGGTGCAGGGCGGTGAGCAGGGTCGGGACGGCGGCGCAGGCTGCGAGCGCGTCGGCGGCCCGGCGGTCCGGGTCGATGTCGTAGACCGGGCGGAAGCCGGCCGAGGCACCGAGCAGCGACAGGCCGGTCCGCAGACCGGCGAGCGGACCGGAGAGCGCGGTGGCCCTGGCGAGGGCGGGGAGCGCGTCGCGAACCTCTTCGGGGAGCCGGCGCAGCGGGGCGATCTCGGCCGCGAAGGCGGCGCGCTCGGCGGCATCCGCGGGCAGGGCGCCGCGGAACATCAGGTGCCACACGTCCTCGAAGCTGCGGCCGCCCGCGAGCTCGACGGCCGAGTACTGGCGGTAGTGGTAGAAGCCCTCACGGCCCCGGACGTCACCGAGTTGGGTTTCGGTGACCACGACTCCCGCGAGACCGCGGGGCACTTCGACTGTGGTGTTCATGGATCGACCATCCATGATGGATTTAATCCTTGTCAATATTGATTGAATCAACTCAACAATGCCTCTGTAAGGTGTGCGTCATGAGCGACGAGAGGGACGCCGAGACGGTCGGCGGGCGCAGGATCGGCACTCAGGAGGCGGCCCGGCTGCTCGGGGTGAAACCGGCAACGGTGTACGCGTACGTCAGCCGCGGCCAGCTCACCAGCCGCCGCGACCCGGTCGGCCGGGGCAGCAGCTTCGACGCGGCCGAGGTGGAAGAGCTGGCCCGGCGGAGCCGGCGCGAGGCGGCGGCGCCCGCGGGCGGGGAGCTGTCCGTACGCACGTCCCTCACCCTCATCGAGGCCGATCGGTACTACTTCCGGGGCGTGGACGCCGTGGCCCTGGCCTCCCGGTACCGCTACGAAGAGGTCGCCGAGTGGCTGTGGACGGGGGCACTCGCGCACGGCGCCCGGTTCACCGCTCCCCCGGAGCCCCTCGCCGCGGCCCGGCGGGCGGTGGCGGCCCTGCCCGAGCACAGCGGTCCGGTCGACCGGCTGAGGGTGGCGGTCGCCGCGGCCGCGGTGGCTGACCCCTTGCGCTTCGACCTGTCCGAGGAGGCGGTACTGGGCTCCGCGCGCTGCCTGATCCCCACGCTGGTCGGCGCGCTGCCGATGGCGGGCCCCGCCCAGTGGGCCGGGGACGGCAGGATCGCCCGGCAGCTGTGGTCGCGGCTGACCGCGCGGGAACCGGACCCGGACGCGCTCGCCGCCCTGGACCTGGCCCTCGCCCTGCTGGTCGACCACGATCTGGCGGCCTCGACCCTGGCCGTACGGGTGGCCGCTTCGGCGCGGGCCCACCCCTACGCGGCGGTGTCGGCGGGACTCGGCGCGCTGGAAGGGCCGCTGCACGGCGCGGCCGGACGGCTCGCGCACCGGATGCTGGTGGAGGTGCTGGAGCGGGGCGGGGCCGCGCCGGTGGTGGCGGAGTACCTGCGGGCCGGCCGCCGGGTCCCGGGCCTCGGCCACCGGCTGTACCGGGGCGAGGACCCGCGGGCGCGGGCCCTGTTCGACCGGCTGGAGGGCCTGGAGCAGGCCGGTCCCGCACTGGGCGCGGCGCACGAGGTGGCCGCCGTGATGGCCCGGCAGGGCGGGCTGCACGCCAATGTGGACTTGGCTCTGGCGGTACTGACGGTGTCCTGCGGGATGGAGGCGGAGGCCGGGGAGTCGGTCTTCGCGGTGTCCCGGACCGCGGGCTGGATCGCGCACGCGCTGGAGGAGTACCAGGAACGCCCGCTGCGCATGCGGCCGAGCGGCCAGTACCAGGGCCCCCGCCCGCCACAGCCGATGCCGTAACCCCCTGCGGCTAGGGCGTGTCCCCCAGCCCAGGCCGAAACGCCCGCCGGCTCGGTCGGGGCCGGGTGTGCGTCGAGGCGTCCCCGCAGGGCGTCGAACTGGGCCCCCTCGGCCCACCGACCCCTGGAACCGTTCGACGCCCGAGGAGATGCCCCGGCGCGCGCCCGGCCCCGGCCGGGCCGGCCCGCGCACACCCGGGCCCACCGCCTAGGGCCGCGCCGCGCTACCCAGCGGGCTGCCCCACAGCTCCGAGATGGCCGCCGCGCGCGCGAAGTGGGCCGCGGCCTCGTCCTCGCGGCCCAGGAACTCGGCCAGTTCGCCGAGGGTGCGGGCGACCGGGCGCAGGGCCACGCTGAATCCCGAAGAGGCCGGTGGTGCCTCGCGGTAGGGCAGCAGGGCGGCGTACAGCTCCTCGGCGCCCTGCCGCTCCCCCAGCGTGACCAGGGTCATCGCGCGGAAGCTCGCGAAGATCTTGAAGAAGTAGTCCGTGCGCAGCGGTCCGGCCCGGCCGAGGACCTCGCGAGCCTCCTCCGCCCGACCCGCCGCGGCCAGCGCGACCGCGAGCAGGTCCGCCGCCGGCGGCCCGAACGCCGCGTACACCTCACGGAGCCAGGGCAGGGATTCCGCGAGCCGCCCCTGGCTCGCCCGCAGCGTGGCGGTCGCGACGGCCAGTTGCCCCTGGGCGTGCGGCGAGCCCTGGCGGGACATCCGCGCGGCCGCCGCCGCGTACATGCGTTCCGCGTCCTCGAAGCGCCCCTCGACGTGGGCCAGGGTCGCCACGGCGATCTCGCCCACGGCCATCGGACCGGGCATCCGGTAGGCCCGCGCGAACTCGGCCGACCGTTCCAGCAAGGCGTGCACGCCGGCGACATCGCCCTCGGCCGCCAGGGCGGTGGAGCGGATGAACATCCCGTACCAGCGGTGGGACGGCAGGTCGTGGGCGGCGCCGAGCCGGTCCAATTCGC
This sequence comes from Streptomyces sp. NBC_01351, assembly GCF_036237315.1. GTDB lineage: Bacteria > Actinomycetota > Actinomycetes > Streptomycetales > Streptomycetaceae > Streptomyces. The sequence goes on from NZ_CP108356.1 coordinate 2,229,884, forward strand.
CTCCCAGCTCGGCGCGTTCGCGCCATTCCAGGTCGGCGTCGAGCTCCTTGGCGAGCGTCGCGACCGCCCCCGCCAGCAGCGCGGGCTCGCCCAGCTCCCGCGCGAGACCGAGCGCCTCGCGGGCCGCGGCCCGTACCTTCAGCACCTTGCCGTCGGACAGCTCCGCGGCGTACGCCCCCAGCAGCAGGCACCGTACGGCCGGTTCGTGATCGGAGCGCTCCAGCAGTCGTTCGAGCAGTTCCACCACGGGCGTGTCGACCGTGCCGTAGGGCCGGGTCTGCCACGGAGTCGGCTCGGTCCACGCGGTAAAGGCCCGGACCAGCAGGTCGTCCCGGCCCGCCGCGACGGCCCGGTCGATCGCCCTCCGGCGCGTCTCGCGGGCCACGGTCACCGCCCCCGCGCGCACCTGGGCCCGTACCAGCCGGCCCAGGAGCTCCACGTGATCCGCGTCCCGGTCGCCGCCGGGCGTCGCGGGGATCCGCTCGGCGCACTCCACCGCCTCCACGAGCACCTTCGCGGCGGTGTCGTGGGCGTACCGGAATTCGGCGAGCTGGGCCGCCCGCAGGCAGTGGTCGACCGCTTTCGCCGCCGTCGCCGAGGTCGCCGCGCGTACGTAGTGATGGGCGAGCGCCGAGGCGTCGTCCGGGCGGAGCCGCTCCAGGCAGCCCGCGATCCGGCCGTGCATCCGCGCGGAGCGCAGCCGGCTCAGGTCCGCCAGCAGGGTCTCCCGTACGAGCGCGTGCGCGAACCGGACCCGGCCGGGCCCCGGTTCGATCAGCAACCCAGCCAGCAGCCCGGCCTCCAGCGCGCCGAGCACGGCGTCCTCGTCGGTGTCCGCCGCCCCCACGAGCACCTCCACAGCGGCCTCCCGCCCCACGACGGCGGCCAGGCGCAGTACGGAGACCACCTCTTCGGGGAGCCGGCCGAGACGCCGGCGCAACACGTCCCGTACGCCCTCCGGCACCTCGGACAGCGCGACGAGCGATCCTTCACTGCCCAGCAGCCGGGCGCTCTCCCGTACGTAGAAGGGGTTTCCTCCCGTACGTTCGGCCAGTGCGGCCACGGTCTCCGGGTCGACCCCGGGTCCGCTCACCGCGCGCACCACCTCCGCCACCGCCGCCTCCGGCAGTCCGCGCAGCGCCACGCGGGCCGGCGAACGCCGGGCCAGACCGGCGAGGGCCTCGGCAAGGCGCCCCTCCACCTCTTCGGGGCGGTACGCGCCCACGAGCAGCAGCGCGACCCCCGGGGACGGGTCTGCCAGGGCGGTCAGCAGCGCGAGCGTCTCGGCGTCGGCCCAGTGCAGGTCGTCCAGTACGAGGGCCACGGGCCGCTCGCGCGCGGCCCGGGCCAGCCACTGCCGGACGGTGCGGTGCAGCCGGAACCGCCCGGCGGCGGCGTCCGCGGCAGGGCCCGCAGCGGCCTCGGAGAGCAGGGGCGCGAGCGCGGCGGCCTCCTCGGGCCCGGGCGGGGCAGCGGCGGCGACGGCGCGCAGCGCTTCGACCCAGGCCCACGCGGGCGGCGCGCCCTCGGCGTCGGGGGTGCGGCCGACCGCGACGATCCAGCCCTCGGCGTGCAGCCGGTCCGCGAGCCGGTGAAGCAGCGCCGACTTGCCCAGCCCCGCCTCGCCGGTGACCAGCGCCACCCCGGGCCCATCGACCCGGGCCCGCTGCCCCGCTGCCGCCAGCCGCGCCAACTCCTCCCCACGCCCGACGAACAGCTCACCCCCGGACCCACCCGCCACACCCCCCGAGCCGGACTCCGACCCACCGCCCGCACCAGGCGCCGACCCACCGCCCCACCCCCATCCCCGCTCCGGCCCTCCGGCAGCACCCCGCTCCGAAGCCCGGTCCTGCCCCGACTGAAACGCACCGCCCGCACCCCGCTCCGAAGCCCGGGCCTGCCTCGCCCCCGGCCCACCGCCCGAACCCCACCCCGTAGCCCCGACCGGATCCCGCTCCGGCCGCCCGACCCCATCCCGCTCCGGATCTGAAGCCCCACCCGCCTCCGCACCTTCGACCCCACCGCGCGCCGACAGGCCGCCCTGCCCCCGCTCCGGCCCACCGACCCGTCCCGGCCCCGAAGTCCCGGCCGGCGGACGCTCCGGCCTGCCGAACCGCCCCGCACCCGGCCCACCGGGCCGCCCCGCATCCAGCCGCCCCGGCCGGCTCGGCTCCGGCTCACCGGGCCACCCCGCCGCCGGCCCGCCGCCCTCGCCCGGGGCTTGAGCCCGCGTGGCCCCGCGCAGCACCCGCTCGTCCTGCGCCAGTACGGCCTGCTCCAACGCCACCAGCGCGGCGCCCGGATCCAGCCCCACCTCCTCGGCCAGGATCGCCCGCGCCCGGCGCAGCGCCGCGAGCGCGTCGGCCTGTCGCCCCGCGGCCCACAGCGCGAGGGCGTGCAGCCGCCACGCCTCCTCCCGCAGCGGCTCCTCGCGGGTCAGGAGCGCGGCCTCGGAGACCGCCCCCGTGATGTCCGCGACCCGCAGCCCGGCCTCGACGGCGAGTTCGCGCGCGGCCAGTCGGAGTTCGTCGAGCCGCAGGATCTCCGCGTGGCTCCACGGCTCGTCGGCCGCCTCCGCGTACGCAGGCCCCTGCCACAGCGCCAGCGCCTCGCGGAGCAGGCCCCGGGCGGTCTCCGGCTCGGCCGGGAGCAGCTCCCGGGACCGCCCGAGCAGCTCCTCGAAGCGCCAGGCGTCGACGGCGTCCTCGGGCAGCCGCAACGCGTACCCGGGGGGCGCGCTGACCAGCAGCCGGGCGGGGGTACGCGGAGCCCGGCCCGGTTCGAGGAGCCGGCGCAGGTTGGAAACGTAGGCCTGGAGGGAGGCGACGGCCCGGGCGGGGGCGGCCCCCTGCCACAGCTCCTCGATCATCCGGTCCATGGACACGACCCGGCCGCGCACGGAGACCAGCAGCGCCAGGACGGAACGCTGGCGGTGACCGCCGAGCGGGATCGACTCGCCGTTCCGCTCGGCTGCGAAGGAGCCGAGTACGCGTATGTGGACCATGATCTGTCCAACGTAATCGGCTTCGATCAACTTCGGTCCGGATAACGCCAGATGCCGGCCACGGAAGCTTCCAAGCGGTTTCCAAGTGGACGCCAGGAACCCTCCATGAGCCGGCCTCCAGTCTTTTGCCATGAAGACGACACGGACACCGACAAGCGCACAGGCCGGGCCGGACACCCACGAGATGGTGGTCATCCACCGCGGCCTGCGCCGCGAGGCACGGCTGCTGGTCGAACTGGTCGCGGCGGTCACCCCCGGCGACACCGCCCGGGCCCGGATCCTCGCGGACCACTTCCGCGACTACCTGCTCGGCCTCCACAACCACCACCACGGCGAGGACGAGCACCTGTGGCCGCCACTGCTCGCCCGCGTGGACCTCGAAGCCGACCTCGTGCTCCTGATGGACGAGCAGCACGAGAGGGTCGCGGCGACGTTGTCCGCCGCCCAGCAGGCCCTGCCGGCCTGGGAGCGCACGGCCGGGGAGGCGGAGCGGGACACTCTCGTGGCCCGGCTCGTCGAACACCGGACCGTCCTCGTGGAGCACCTCGACGACGAGGAGCGCTCGCTCCTGCCGCTCGCCGCCCGGCACCTGTCCCGGAGCGAGTGGGACGCCATGGGCGAGCACTTCCTGGAGAGAACGCCCAAGCCCAAACTGCTGTTCTTCCTCGGCATGGCCCTGGAGAACGCCGACCGGGACGAGCGCGCGTCGATGCTCGCCGCTCTGCCACGCGCCGCGCGACTGCTCTGGTACACGGTCGGACGCCCCGCCTACGCCCGCAGGATGCGCACCGTCCGCCGAACCACAGCCACTGCCGCAACCACGGCCACCTCTCGCTGACCCCTGGCCCCTTCCCCTCCGACACATCCAGGAGATCCGCCATGACCCTCAAGCACCTCGCCACCGCCCTGGCCGCCATCGGCGCCGCGTTCATCATCTACATCGGCCTCGCCTACCTCATCGCCCCGCAGGCCACCGCGCCCGACTTCGGCGTTCCGACCTGGCCGCAGAACGACGGCACCGCCTTCCTCGCCGTCAAGGGCGTGCGGGACGTCGCAACCGGGCTCGTCGTCCTGGCCCTCCTGCTGACCGGACAGCGGCGGGCCCTCGGCTGGGCGATGGCTGCGATCGCCTTCATCCCGGCGGGCGACACGGCCGTCGTGCTGGCCGCCGGCGGATCCGCCGGCACGGCGTTCGGGGTCCACGGCTCCACCGCGCTCGCCGTGGCCTTCACCGCCGTCCTCCTGCTGCGCGAGCGCCCTGCCGCGGCGGCCGCCTCCACGCACCCCGCGGACCCCGCGGACCGCGCCGTCCTCGCCTCCGTCTGACCGACGAGCCCGGCGACCCCACCGGTCCCACTGGCCCGAATGTGACAAGGGCGGCGCACCAGGGACGTTCCGCTTGTGCCGGAGCCGCCTTACCGTTGGTATCCATGCGGTTCCCCCTCACGAGCGCTCGGCGGCTCGGGCTGCCCAGACGGGCCGTCTCACAGATCCTGCTGACCCAGCTGGCCATCGCCGCCGGGGTCGTGGTGCTGGCCACCGGGCTGTTCCTGGCACCTCTCAGCACCCAGCTCGACGACCAGGCCATGCGACGCGCCCTGGCCATCGCGCAGAGCGCGGCGGCGGACCCGTCACTCGCCGCCGACCTCCTGGATTCCGGAGCGACGGCGGACAGCCCGGTGCAGGCGACGGCCGAGCGGCTCCGCCGGGCCACCGGGGCCGAGTACGTGGTCGTCCTCGACCTGGACGGCATCCGCCGCTCGCACCCCAGCCCCGCCCGGATCGGACTGCCCGTCTCGACCGACCCGAGCGAGGCGCTGGCCGGCCGCGAGGTCATGGAGATCGACGAAGGCACCCTGGGTCGCTCCGCCCGCGGCAAGGTCCCGCTGCTCGCGTCCGACGGAGAGATCATCGGGGCCGTCTCGGTCGGCATCGCCTACGACGGCGTCCGCGACCGGCTGCTCGGGGCCATCCCCGGCCTCCTCGCCTACGCCGGCGGCGCCCTCGCGGCAGGCGCCCTCGTCGCCTACGCGCTGTCCCGCCGGATCCACCGCCAGACCCGGGACCTGGCCTTCTCCGATATCGCAGGGCTGCTCGCGGAGCGCGAGGCGATGCTGCACTCCATCCGCGAAGGCGTGATCGCCCTCGACCGCCACGGCCGGGTCCGCCTGGTGAACGACGAGGCCGCCCGCCTGCTCGGTCTGGCCCCGCAGCCCCCGGGCGCACCCGCCTCCCCTGCCTCACCGGGCTCCCCCGACTCGGCGGGCAGCCTCGCCGGACGTCCGCTCGACGAGGTGATCGGCGCCTGCCGTACCGCGGACGTACTGACCGGCCGGGTCACCGGCCGGGACCTCCTCACCGTCCAGGGCCCCCGGGTCCTGGTCGCGAACCGGATGCCCACCGAGGACGGCGGCGCCGTCGCCACCCTGCGCGACCGCACCGAACTGGAGCACTTGAGCCGCGAACTCGACTCGACCCGGGGCCTGATCGACGCCCTGCGCGCCCAGGACCACGAGCACGCCAACCGTCTCCACACGCTCCTCGGCCTGCTGGAGCTGGGCCTGCACGAGGAGGCGGTGGAGTTCGTGACGGAGGTCGTCGGCGTGCACCGCACCACCGCCGAGCAGGTCACCGAGAAGGTCCACGACCCCCTGCTGGCAGCCCTCCTGGTGGGCAAGGCCACCGTCGCGGCGGAGCGCGGGGTCCCCCTGCGCCTGGCCCCGGCGAGCCTCCTCCCCGACCGCCTGGTCGACCCGGGCGGCCTCGTCACCATCGTCGGCAATCTGGTGGACAACGCCCTGGACGCCGCCGCCGGCTCGGCGTCGCCCCTGGTCGAGGTGGAGCTGCGCGCCGAGGGCCGGGCGGCGGTTCTGCGGGTGCGGGACAGCGGCCCCGGGGTGCCGGCCGCACGCCGCGAGGAGATATTCACCGAGGGCTGGTCGACCAAGCAGCCCAGGGCCCACCGCGAACGCGGGCTGGGCCTCGCCCTCGTACGCCGCCTCGCGGAGCGGCAGGGCGGCAGTGTCCGGGCCGGCGAGGCAGAGGACGGAGGGGCGGAGTTCTCCGTCGTACTCCCGGAGGCCCTGCGATGAACGAGACCCCGATTCACGTATTGGTCGTCGACGACGACGTGCGTGTTGCCCTGATCAACGCGGCGTACGTGGCGAAGGTTCCCGGATTCCGCGTGGTGGCGCAGGTCCATTCCGCCACCGAGGCACTGGAGTTCCTCACCGCGCATCCCGTGGACCTGGTCCTGCTGGACCACTACCTGCCCGACGAGAACGGCCTGGACCTGGTCCGTCGCATGCGCCAGCTCGGCCACGGCACCGACGTGATCATGGTCACGGCCGCCCGCGACCTCGCCACCGTCCAGGCCGCCATGCGCCTCGGCGCGCTCCAATACCTGGTCAAACCCTTCACCTTCGCGGGCCTGCGCTCCCGATTGGAGGCGTACGGCGCCCTCCGCCGCACGCTGGACACCGGCGGTGAGGCCGAGCAGGCCGAGGTGGACCGGATCTTCGGGGCCCTGGCCGCCGCCGGATCCCCGAACGAGCTCCCCAAGGGCCACTCCACGACCACCGCGGAACTGGTCCGCCAGGTCCTGCGCTCCGCCGAGGGCCCTCTGTCCACCCAGCAGATCGCCGACCGCGCGGGCATCAGCCGCCAGACCGCACAGCGCTACTTGAAGCTCCTCGATCGCACCGGCCGCGTCACCCTGGCCCTGCGCTACGGCGAGACCGGCCGCCCGGAGCACCGCTACACCTGGCTTCCCTCCGAGGGAGCGTGACCGCTCACACCGCCCCGGCACCGGTCAGCGAGCGGACCTCGGTCTCCGCGTGCTTCGCCTCGTCCGGCTCCTCCCCCGAGGTGACCGTGCCCAGCCAGCCCGCCAGGAAGCCCAGCGGGATCGAGACGATCCCAGGGTTCTGGAGCGGGAAGTACTGGAAGTCCACCCCCGGGAACAGCGACTCGGCGCTCCCCGACACCACCGGGGAGACCAGGACCAGCAGCACCGCGGGCACCAGGCCGCCGTAGACCGACCAGACAGCTCCGCGGGTGGTGAAGCCGCGCCAGAACAGCGAGTACAGCAGCACGGGCAGATTGGCCGAGGCGGCCACCGCGAAGGCCAGCCCCACCAGGAACGCCACGTTGAGGTTCTGGGCGAGCAGCCCGAGGGCGATGGCCACCGCCCCGATCCCGACGGCCGCGACCCGGGCCACCGCGACCTCGCTGCGCTGCTTGGCGTGCCGTCGCTTGAGGGAGGCGTACAGGTCGTGCGCGACGGAGGCGGAGGAGGCCAGGGTGATCCCGGCGACCACGGCCAGGATGGTGGCGAAGGCGATGGCGGCCACGAACGCGAACAGCACCGTGCCCCCGGTCGAGCCGGCCCCGCCGCCGAGGAATGCGGCGAGCAGCGGAACGGCCGTGTTCCCGGAGGCGTTGGAGGCCCGTACCTCGTCCGGCCCCACCAGCGCGGCCGCCCCGAAGCCGAGCACGATGGTCATCAGGTAGAAACCGCCGATCAGGCCGATCGCCCACACCACCGAGCGGCGGGCCGCCCGCGCGGTGGGCACGGTGTAGAAGCGCGACAGGATGTGCGGCAGCCCGGCGGTCCCGAGGACCAGGGCGAGACCGAGGCTCATGAAGTCGAAGCGAGCGGTCCAGTCCCCGCCGTATTTGAGCCCGGGACCCAGGAACCGGGCCCCGTGGCCGCTGCGTTCGGCGGCGGTGCTGAGCAGCTGGTCGAAGTTCCCGTGGAAACGCAGGAGTACGAGTGCGGTCAGGGTGACGGCCCCGCCCATGAGCAGTACGGCCTTGACGATCTGGATCCAGGTGGTGGCTCGCATCCCGCCGAAGGACACGTACACGACCATCAGCGCGCCCACCCCGACGACGGCCAGGGTCCGGGCCATGGCGCTCGAACTGCCCAACAGCAGGCCGACGAGGCTGCCCGCACCGACCATCTGCGCGACGAGGTAGAGCACGGAGACGACGACCGAGGAGGTACCGGCCGCGATCCGCACCGGCCGTTCGCTCATCCGCGCGGCGACCACGTCGGCGAGGGTGAAGCGCCCGCAGTTGCGGACCAGTTCGGCGACGAGGAACAGCACGACGAGCCAGGCGACGAGGAAGCCAACGGAGTAGAGCATGCCGTCGTAGCCGAAGAGGGCGATCAGCCCGGAGATGCCGAGGAAGGAAGCGGCTGACATGTAGTCGCCCGCGATGGCGAAACCGTTCTCCAGCGGCGAGAACAGCCGGCCGCCGGCGTAGAACTCCTCCGCCGACCCGTGCCGGTTGCGGCTGACCCAGGTGGTGATGCCCAGGGTCACCGCGATGAAGACGCTGAACAGGATCAGCGCGAGGCTCTGGTGCTCGGTGGTCACCGGCCGGTCCCCCTCGCGCGGGTCCGCTCCTGGCCGCGCTCCTGCTCGAAGACGGTCCAGCGCAGGTCGAGCGCCGCCCGGTCCCGGCGCAGCCGCGCGTGCCGGGCGTAGGCCCAGGTCAGGAGGAAGGTGCTGAGGAACTGGCCGAGCCCCGCGAGCATGGCCACGTTGACCGCGCCGACCACCGGCCGGGCCATCACACCGGGCGCGACGGTGGCGGCGACCACGTAGGCCACGTACCAGAGGAGGAAGCCCGTGGTCGCGGGGACGACGAACCCCCGATAGCGGCTGCGCACCTCCTGGAAGGCGGGACTGCGCTGCACTTCGAGGTAGATGTCGGACGCGCCGGGGGCAGGACGGGCCGGGGGCGCGGCCGACGGCTCGCTCTCGCTCTCACCCCACCCGACGGCCAGCGCGTCGTACCAGGGGTCGTCGAGCCGGATCGTTCCGGCATCGGGACCATCGTGCTTGTCCACCGAACTCTCCTTGTCCGCTGCCGCATTGGCCGCGTGCCCACAAGGATGTGCGGAACGAACGTTTCAAGACTGGTGTCCGGGTGCTCTTCACTCCTTCAGGTGATGGAGTGAAGAGCACCTCACCGACGAACCGAGCCGGACCGAGCCGGACCGAGCCGGACCGAGCCGGTCCCGAGGCGTCAGGCGTCGATGCGCGAGCGGTCCAGGGTGGCCGCGGAGCTGGTGATGAACTCCTTGCGCGGGGCCACCTCGTTGCCCATGAGCAGGTCGAAGACCGTCTCGGCCGAGTCCAGATCGCCGATGTTGATCCGGCGCAGGGTGCGGAAGCGGGGGTCCATGGTGGTCTCCGCCAGCTGGTCCGCGTCCATCTCGCCGAGGCCCTTGTAGCGCTGGATCGAGTCCTTGTACCGGATGTTCTTGCGCTGGTACTCCAACAGGGTCTGGCGCAGTTCGTTGTCCGAATACGTGTACACGTACTTGTCCTGGCCCTTCTTGGGCTGGACCAGCTCGATCCGGTGCAGCGGCGGCACGGCCGCGAAGACCCGGCCCGCCTCGACCATCGGCCGCATGTACCGCTGGAAGAGCGTGAGCAGCAGGCAGCGGATGTGCGCGCCGTCGACATCCGCGTCGACGAGCAGGACGATCTTGCCGTAGCGGGCGGCGTCGAGGTCGAAGGTCCGGCCCGAGCCGGCTCCTATGACCTGGATGATCGCCCCGCACTCGGCGTTCTTGAGCATGTCCGAGACGGACGACTTCTGAACGTTGAGGATCTTGCCGCGGATCGGCAGCAGCGCCTGGAATTCGGAGTTCCGGGCGAGCTTCGCCGTACCGAGGGCGGAGTCGCCCTCGACGATGAAGAGCTCGCTGCGCTCCACGTCGTCGCTGCGACAGTCGGCCAGCTTCGCGGGGAGCGAGGAGGTCTCCAGCGCGGTCTTGCGGCGCTGTGCCTCCTTGTGCTGACGGGCCGCGATCCGGGTCCGGGCGGCCGCGACGATCTTCTCCATCACGGCGCGGGCCTGCTGCTTGTCGTCGCGCTTGGTGGAGGTCAGGAAGGCCTTGAGCTCCTTCGCGACCACGGCCGCGACGATCCGGGTGGCCGCGGAGGTGCCGAGGACCTCCTTGGTCTGACCCTCGAACTGCGGCTCGGCGAGGCGGACGGTGACGACGGCCGTCATGCCCTCCATCGCGTCGTCCTTGACCACGTCGTCCTCGGCGACGCGCAGCAGCTTCGCCGAGCGCAGCACCTCGTTCACGGTCTTGGCGATCGAGCGCTCGAAGCCGGAGACGTGGGTGCCGCCCTTGGGGGTGGCGATGATGTTGACGAAGGACTTGACGTTGGTCTCGTACCCGGTGCCCCAGCGCAGGGCGATGTCCACGCCGAGCTCGCGGGTGACCTCGGTGGGCGTCATGTGGCCACGGTCGTCGAGGACCGGGACGGTCTCCTTGAAGGTGCCCGTGCCGGTCAGTCGCAGCACGTCGCAGACGGCCTTGTCCTGGGCAAGGTACTCGCAGAACTCGCTGATGCCCCCGTCGAAGCGGAAGGTCTCCTCGGTCTTGCCAGCCCCGTCGATGCCCCGCTCGTCGCGGACCACCAGGGTCAGCCCGGGGACGAGGAAGGCGGTCTGGCGGGCACGCTGGTAGAGGGTCTCCAGGCCGAGCCGGGCGTCCTTGAGGAAGATCTGGCGGTCGGCCCAGTAGCGGACCCGGGTGCCGGTCTTGCCCTTGGTGATCCGCTTGATCTTGCGCAGGCCGTTGGCGGGGTCGAAGGGGCTGTCGGCGCCCTGCTCGGTGAACATGCCGGGGACGCCCCGGCGGAAGCTGATGGCGTGCGTGGAACTGCCGCGGTCGACCTCGACGTCCAGACGGGCGGAGAGGGCGTTGACCACGGAGGCACCGACGCCGTGCAGGCCGCCGGAGGCCGCGTAGGAGCCACCGCCGAACTTTCCGCCCGCGTGCAGCTTGGTCATGACGACCTCGACGCCGGACAGGCCGGTCTTGGGCTCGACGTCCACGGGGATGCCGCGGCCGTTGTCCCGGACCTCCACGGAGGCATCCTCGTGGAGGATCACCTCGATGTGGTCGCAGTAGCCGCCCAGGGCCTCATCGACGGAATTGTCGATGATCTCCCAGAGGCAGTGCATGAGGCCCCGGCTGTCCGTGGAGCCGATATACATGCCGGGGCGCTTGCGGACGGCCTCCAGCCCCTCGAGGACGAGCAGGTGCCGCGCGGTGTAGTTGGAACCGTCCCGGTCTGCTCCGGACAGCAGCGCGCTGGAAGGCACGGACGTGTCGGCGGTCACGCAGTTCGCTCCTCGCTGAATTTCTTTTCTGGCCCGGTCGGGCACAGGGGTGGCTCGGGTGCCGGTCGAAGGGTACCGAGGCCAGGTAGAGCCGATGCAACGCCACCCTCGCGCATTCCTCACCCTAGTCCAGATCCGCACGGGTGTTCGATCCCCCGTGGGAGTGAAGCAAACATCACGTTCCCTTCCGCGCATGAACCATTTAGGGTTCGGGCACGTCCTCATGAACAACCTGGCACTCACGCCGGGGGAGGATGGAACTGCGACAAGCGCACGACTGACAACGCGAAACCGTAAAGCAACGCATTACGGCTCCTTCGCCGCCAACCGGCAACAGCCGGCCAGCTTCGGAAGGAAGTTTCGAGGAAAAGCCGCGAGCGGGAACGTTTTCGGCCTGGTTGGATGTTGACCCTGGTACGACAGCTCGTCGAGCTAGAGAAGAGGCGACGTGACTACTGTTCTGACACCCGCGACCCCGCTGACGGCCGCTGACCGATGCGACCGTTGCGGCGCCCAGGCATATCTGCGCGTCGTCCTGCTGAGCGGCGGTGAACTGCTCTTCTGTGCCCACCACGGGCGCAAGTTCGAGCCGGAACTCAAGAAGATCGCCGCGGAAATACAGGATGAGACCGAGCGGCTCACGTCCGCTCCGGCTGCCGAAGCCGACACCGAGGACCGCTGACACAGGCCTGTTCCTCGCATCCGACGAGCCAGGACCGGCCACGCCGGTCGACGGGCGGCATCTCTGAGACCCAGGGAAGCCGCCCGTCCTCACGTCCACGCCCGGAAGGCCGCCCGCCCGTCCAGGGCCCCGGCCTCCGGCCGTCGGCGCCGCCTACCGCAGCTCCCCCCGGACCGGCTCATCCGTTCGATGCCCCTCCACGGCCCCTGCTGCCGGTGCGGAGCCGCTCCGGGCACCCGCCGCGACGTCCGGGACCCCGCCCTGCCGCACAGCGCTCTCAGGGCCCTTCACGAACTCGGCCAGCGGAGCGATCCGTGTGTACACCCCGGGGCTGTCGGCGCGCCCGCAGCCACGCCCCCACGACACCAGCCCGATGAGACGGCCCTTGGCGACCAGCGGGCCCCCGCTGTCGCCCTGGCAGGCGTCCTTGCCGCCCCCGTCGTCCCCCGCGCACACCATGGACTCCCCGCGGTACTGGCCGTCGGCGTCCCCCGGGTAGGCACGCCCGCAGGCCTCGTCCGAGAGGACCGTCACCCGCGCCGTGCGCAGCGCGTACGCGTAGTCACCAAAGCCGCTCGTATCGCCCCAGCCGTACACGGCAGCCGCGGTCCCCGCCGCGTACGCGGTGTCCCCCGGCCCGGCCATCGGGAGCACGTGGTCTGCGGGAACCGCCTCGGCGAGCTCCAGGACGGCGAGGTCCCCGGCGTTGCTCGCCGGGTCGTAGGCCGGGTTCACCCTGGCCGCGCGCACCGCGATCTCCCTGCCGTCCGTCGCGCGCAGCTCCGTACGCCCGGCGATCACCCGGAGGTCGGGGACGGTCTCGACGGGGCCGCCGAGCACCTGGCGGCCCAGGCAGTGGGCCGCGGTGAGGACCGTGGTGGGAGCCACGACGACGCCCCCGCAGAACTGCCCGCCCCGCGTACCCCCGAACCGGTCACGGCTGGCGAGGGCCACGACCCACGGACTGTCGGCCACCTTCACCGGCTTACCGCCGATCACCACACTGTCCGCGGCTGCCTGCGGCGCCTGGGCCAGCGGCGCTGCGGCCGCTCCCGCCGCCAGGGTCAGCGCTCCCGCCAGAGCACGGGCAAAGGGACGACGCATGAGGCCTCCTGACTCCGAGTGTGCATGACTCCACCCAGAGTGGGATGACCAGTGGCCGTGCGCACCCGCGCACGGCCACCGAGGTACGGTCCCCCGCCGCGCCTGCCGGTCAGTCCAGGTAGTCGCGCAGCACCTGCGAACGCGACGGGTGACGCAGCTTCGACATCGTCTTCGACTCGATCTGGCGGATCCGCTCGCGCGTGACCCCGTAGACCTTGCCGATCTCGTCGAGGGTCTTGGGCTGGCCGTCCGTGAGCCCGAAGCGCATGGAGACCACACCGGCCTCGCGCTCGCTGAGGGTGTCGAGCACCGAGTGCAGCTGCTCCTGCAGGAGCGTGAAGCTCACGGCGTCGGCCGGCACGACGGCTTCCGAGTCCTCGATGAGGTCGCCGAACTCGCTGTCGCCGTCCTCGCCCAGGGGGGTGTGCAGGGAGATCGGCTCGCGGCCGTACTTCTGGACCTCGATGACCTTCTCGGGGGTCATGTCGAGTTCCTTGGCCAGCTCCTCCGGGGTGGGCTCGCGGCCCAGGTCCTGGAGCATCTGGCGCTGGACGCGGGCAAGCTTGTTGATGACCTCGACCATGTGCACCGGGATGCGGATGGTGCGGGCCTGGTCGGCCATGGCGCGGGTGATCGCCTGGCGGATCCACCACGTCGCGTACGTGGAGAACTTGTAGCCCTTGGTGTAGTCGAACTTCTCGACGGCACGGATCAGGCCCAGGTTGCCCTCCTGGATCAGGTCCAGGAAGAGCATGCCGCGGCCGGTGTAACGCTTGGCCAGGGAGACCACGAGGCGGAGGTTGGCCTCCAGTAGGTGGTTCTTCGCGCGGCGGCCGTCCTCGGCGATGATCTCCAGCTCGCGCTTGAGCTTGGGCGCCAGCTTGTCGGAGTTCGCCAGCTTGTCCTCGGCGAAGAGTCCCGCCTCGATGCGCTTGGCGAGCTCGACCTCCTGCTCGGCGTTGAGGAGCGGGACCTTGCCGATCTGCTTGAGGTAGTCCTTGACCGGGTCGGCGGTGGCGCCGGCGACCACGACCTGCTGGGCGGGGGCGTCGTCCTCGTCGTCGGAGATGACGAAGCCCTTGTTCTCGCCGCCCTCCTCTTCCTCTTCGGACTCGGCCTTCGCGGCGTCGGGGCCCTCCTCCGAGGTCTCCACGTCGCCCGCCTCGTCGGCGTCCTTCTTGGAGGCGGTCTTCTTCGCCGTGGTCTTCTTGGCGGCGGTCTTCCTTGCGGGCGCGGCCTTCTTGGCCGCCGTCTTCTTCGCCGCCGTCTTCTTGGCGGCGGGCTCGGTTCCGGGCTCCTCCCCGAGAGCGTCCGCGGTTTCCGGGTCCACCATCCCGGCCGCCGGGGCCGCGGCGTCGACGCTGCTCGTCGTCGTCTTCGCCGCCGTCTTCTTGGCTACGGGCTCGGTGGCCGTCCGCTTGGCCGGGCTCTTCGCTGCGACGCTCTTGCGGGTGGTGCGCTTGGGCGACTCCGCGGCACTGACCATCAGCGTCACACCCTCTTCCTCGAGGATCTGGTTGAGGCTGCGCAGAACATTCTTCCACTGGGTCGCAGGAATCTGGTCAGCCTCGAAGGCCCGACGCACGTCATCGCCGGCGATCTGCCCCTCGGCCTTGCCCCGCTCGATGAGCGCCATCACAGACTCGGAATCGGCGATCTCCGGCGGGAGCGTACGGGATGTGCTGGCCGACACGAACAACCTCTCGGAACGATGGAAACGGCTTCCGACCCCGGGCCTCGTGGTGCTGGACCGGAGCCGACGACCACCGACTGGGGATGGGCCGGCGGCGCGGGCAGGGGCCGGGGAGCTGCACAGCACCCACAAGGGCTGCTGCATTCCCTCCGTCGGCCATCACCTCTTAGGTCATCGCGAGACCTCGCGGAGCGTTACGCCCAATCTTCGTGGCCCGAGTCACACCCCGTATGCACGGATGCCGGTCATAGGGTCATACGCCCGGATCAGGACACGGGCGCGGCGCAGGCCCGGGGGAACGGGAAAGGCGCCGCACGCCGGTGTCGCCGGACCCGACCGGGCCCGGCGACATGACGTGCACCCCCGCGCGTCCGCCCGTCAGTGCTCGCGCGGGGCGGGGACCACGCGCTCGACCTCCGGATGCACCATCAGGAGCTGGCGCATGGCGTTCTCGGCGCCCGTCGCGTCTCCGGCGGCCAGGGCCTCGACCATCCGCGCGTGGTGCGCGACGCAGGCCTCGCTCGGGCGGTCGCAGGCGGTGACCGGGCTGCCGGAAACCTGGAGCGCGGAGCCGACGATGCCGGAGAGGTGCTCCAGCATGCGGTTGCCGGCGACCTGGATCAGGAGCGCGTGGAACTCGTTGTCGGCGCGCGCGAAGGTGATGGAGTCGCCCTGGCCGAGTGCGTGGCCCATGATCTCGACCATGTCGGCGAGCCGCTGCTGGATGTCGGGGCGGCCGTGGCCCGCGGCGAGGCGGGCGGCGAGCGGTTCGATGGTCCAGCGGAGTTCGTTCAGCTCGCGGCGCTGGTCATCGCGCTGGGGGCCGAAGGCCCTCCACTCGATGATGTCGGGGTCGAGCAGGTTCCAGTCGGCGACGGGCCGGACCCGAGTGCCCACGTTGGGGCGGGCACTGACGAGGCCCTTGGCCTCCAGGACCCTCAGCGATTCTCGGACGACCGTGCGGGAGACCTCGAATCGCTGGCCGATCTCCTCGGGGACCAGGGGGCGGTCCGCGCCGAGGTCGCCGGAGACGATCATCTGGCCGAGCTGCTGAACGAGTTGGCCGTGCAGGCCGCGGCCGCGGCTACCTGCCGCGCGTCGGCCCACACGGCTCAACTCGACGTCGGCACCGTCCCAGTGGGGGGCTCCGGCGCGGTCGGACCCGGGGGTGTCCGCGTAGGGGTAGCGGTCGAGTTCGCCCGGGCCGGCGAGGCCGGAATCGGCATGGCGGGCGGTGGTCATCATGGTGTGCGCAAGGGTACTCACGAATCCTTTGTCGGCCGCGCCTCCATGACCCTTGAGGTCTTTGGTGAAAAGCACACGAAAGGGTGATCGGTGCCACCTACGCAATTGACGACTTATCGTAAAGAACCGGGCCTTTTACGGGGAGTTGCGGTCCGCTTCCCGCGAGGCGGACCGCAACGATCCCGTACGCGACTTCTCCCGCATCGGAACGATCACCAACGGACCCTGCTGCGCAGTCCGGTGAACCCATAGGCGCACAACAGGACCATCAGCGACAACACGAGCGCCGTTCCGACGGGTTGGGCCATCACCCGCAAGGCCCCGAGGAACAGGCGGTCCGCCTCGGGCGGCCACTGCACCCAGGCCAGGCCGCGCAGCCGGGGCCCGAGTCCGGTCATCGGGTAGGCGGACGAGCCCTCCAGCGCCCGGCGCACCAGCGGGACCACGATCACCGGTACGGCGAGCACCGCGGCCAGGCCGGCGGTGGCGGACCGGAAGACACCGGAGGCGAGGACGCCGGCCCAGGCGCAGCCGACGAGCAGACCGGCCCAACTCGCGGCCGGGGCCACCCACTCCGCCGGGGTGCGCAGCGGACCGCTGTCGAATACGAGGGCCAGGGCGGCGGCGTCGGCCGTGACGGCCAGGGCGCCCAGCAGGAGGGCGAGGAGCGCGGCGACGCCGAGTTTGGCGGCGAGCAGTCCCATCCGGCGGGGCACGGTGCCACGGTCGGCGGCGAGTGCCGGGTAGCGGTACTCCTCGCCGAACGCGAGGGCGCCGAGCAGTCCCGCCCCGAGCGCGGCGGGCGGCAGCGGGAGCAGCTCCGGCCAGGCGGCGAGGAGCCGGTTCTGCGGGGTGTGCCCGGCCCTGGCCAGCACCAGGGCGGTGAGGACGGACACGGCCAGGACGAGGGCGGTCGTGAGGACGGGGGTGGCGGTGCCGAAGACCCGGAGCAGCTCGTAGCGCAGCGGCCGGAGCGGTCCGCCGACGCGGCGCACCGCCGAGACGGGCCGCCGGGACCGTGCGTGCCGGGCCCGGCCACCGGGGAGTTCCTCGGCGCCCTCGCCGACGGCCGATCCGGCGTCGCGGCCCGGCGCCGCATCGCGGACCGGGTCGGTGACGGCGTCGGAGCCGGCGGTCGAGGCCACGCCGGAGACCGGAGGGGGTCCGGCCGCGGATCGGGCGTTCGGCAGCGGTGGCGGCGGCGCGCCGGCGTCACCCGTCTCGTCGGCGAGCCGGTGGACCAGCACCCCGTGCCGGAACGCCGCCTCGCCGACCTCGGCGCAGTTGCTCCCGTACACCGACAGGCGGCTGCCGCTCTCCTCGACGATCTCCACGGAGCGCTGGGAGGCCCGGGCCTCGCGGCCCAGCACGTCGGCCAGCCGGGCCGCGTGCGGGGTGCGCACGGCGACCCTCGGCCGCAACCGGGTCCGGGCGAACTCGGCGGCATCCTGGTCGGCGACGAGTCGGCCAGCCGCGATGCTGACCACCCGGTCTGCGCTGCGCGCGGCCTCCTTGGCGTCGTCGGTGGTGAAGAGCACCGCTCCGCCGAGGGAGGCGTGGCCGCGCAGCAAAGCGTGCAGCCAGCCGCGTTCGCGGGGGGACAGCCCTGCGCCAGGCTCGTCCAGGAGCAGGGTGCACGGATCGGCCAGCAATGCCGCGGCCAGCGCGACCCGCCGCTCCATGCCGAGGGAGAGCGAACCGAGCCGCTGGTCACGCAGACCCGAGATCCCGACGACCTCCAGCATGGTGTCGGCCCGCGCGGCCGGGACCCCGGCGGCGGCGCAGAGCATCCGCAGCTGGTTGCGGACGGTGCGGGCGGGGTTGCCGGGGACATCACCGAGCAGCACGCCGACCTCACGGCCGGGGTGCGGGATCCGGTGCAGCGGGCGGCCGCGGAAGTAGGTGACGCCGCGGCCCGGTTCGAGTTCGAGCATGAGCCGCAGCGCGGTGGTCTTGCCCGATCCGGGCTCGCCGAGAAGGGCGGTCACGGTCCCCGGGCGAGCCTCGAAGGTGAGGTCGTCCACGAGGGGCGGGGCATCGTGGCGGGGGGTGCTGGTGAGTCCGATGGCCTGGAGCATCGCTTCTCTCGCGGGGGGTGAGACCGCTCTGCGGCAGGGTGAGTACCGCAAACAAGATAACGCGATATGTCCGATTTTCGGCGCAACGTGCCCGTCGGGGCGTCAGACTTCCGGACGCAGCATCGGCGGATTGAGCAGTGTGGCCCCGCCTGCCCTGAACAGCTGGGCCGGACGGCCGCCCTGACGGGTCGTCGTCCCTCCTGCCGGCACGAGGAATCCGGGGGTGCCGGTGACCTTGCGGTGGAAGTTCCGTGGGTCCAGGGCGACGCCCCAGACGGCCTCGTAGACCCGGCGCAGCTCACCGACGGTGAACTCCGGCGGGCAGAAGGCGGTGGCCAGGGAGGAGTACTCGATCTTCGAGCGGGCCCGCTCCACGCCGTCGGCGAGGATCTGGGCGTGGTCGAAAGCGAGTCCCGCAGAGGCTTCGTCCGCGGAGGCCAGCAGCTCGTCGACGGGAGCCCAGCGGGCGCTGTTGGCGTCGCCCCCGGCCCTGGGCGCAGGCAGGTCCGGAGCCAGCACCAGGTGCGCCACGCTGACGACACGCATCCGCGGATCCCGCTTCGGATCGCCGTAGGTCGCCAGCTGTTCGAGATGCGCCCCGTTGTCCACGCCCGGTGCGGCGGGGTCATGGGCGCAGAGCCCGGTCTCCTCGGCGAGCTCCCGGGCCGCTGCCGCGCCCAGGTCCTCGTCTCCCCTGACGAAGCCTCCGGGCAGCGCCCAGCGCCCCTGGAACGGTGACTCACCCCTGCGGACCACCAGCGCGCACAGCGCATGGCGCCGCACGGTGAGCACGACCAGGTCGACGGTGACGGCAAAGGGCGGAAAGGCCGACGGGTCGTAGGGCGACATGCCGCGATCATAGTCGTCTGCCTGACGATAAACAGCTCTTTGGTGACCTTGGAAACACTGTTCCGGGGGCTAGCCTCCCAGTTGGAGCGCATCGGCCGCCTCCTCCACCATGGCGAGGCCCAGCCTGCTGATCCGGACGGTGAAGGGCTCCCCCGCCACGCGCAGGTTGGAGAGCCTCAGCGCCCCAAGGGGGGCACCGGCGAGGGGGACGAGCGCGACCGTGCCGGCGGGGGCGTCGGGGCGGATTCCGACCAGGGCGGTCAGCGCGTGGATCCCTGCCGCGGCGGCCACCGCGGCCGGTCGGCATGCCGCCGGGTGCGGGAGCGGGGCGCCGGTGACGCTGCGCTGCTCGGCGGCGAACATCTCGGGCAGCCTGTATCCGAAGGCCTCCGCCGCGTCCAGCAGGCCTCCGAGGAGGCCCGCGGCCTCCCGCTCGAAGCCCGCCCTGGCCAGGCCGGCCACCGCCACCGCGCTCTCGTACGGGCGTACCGCCCCGGAGCGGTGGCCGAACGGGTTGTGCCCGGGCTCCTTGACCGCCATGCTCCGCAGCCCCCATCCGCAGTCCATGGCGGGGGCTCCGAGCAGCCGGGCCAGCTGCTCCGTTCCGGCCCGGTCCAGCAGCCCCTGGGCGAAGCGGCCGTCGCCGAGCAGTCCGGTGTCGAGCAAGTGGGCGGCGGCCCCCGTGAGCCGGGGCAGGGGCCTGCCGTCGGGGTGCAGGGCCGCCGCGGGCCGGCCTCCGTCCGGGCCGTCGATCCAGAACCCGGCCCGGAACCGCTCCCGCAGGGCTGCCGCGCGCTCCTGCCACTCCTCGGCCCCCGGGCGCCCGCACGCGGCGAGGAGGTCGGCCCCGAGCAGGGCGGCCCGGTGGGCGTGGGCCTGGGTCTCGCACCGCCGCGGTCCGGGATCGGGATCGGCCAGGAAGCCGTCCTCCCCGAGCGCTCCGCGCAGCCACTCCAGGCACCTCTCCGCGGCCGGGAGCAACCGGGCCAGCTCCTCCTCCGGCATCCCCCAGAGCCTGGCTTCGGCGAGCACCGCCGGGAAGGCCAGCGTCGCCTCCGTGCCGGTGCACCCCGGGGGAAGCTGCGGGCCCGCTCCGCGCAGGGGCCCCGGGATCTTCCCCGCCTCGGGCCCCCGCCCGCCGGTCTGGGTCCGCGCCAGGACGCGCAGGGTGGCCGCCGCGAGCCCGGTGCCGAGCGGCAGCGCCATCCGGGCGGCCCAGAGGGCCTCGGCCGGGGCCAGCCCCAGCCGCCAGGGCACACCCGCCGCGGCGAAGGAGTCGCCCGGTTCCCCGGGGTCCCTCAGCAGCAGCGCGCCCAGATCCTCGACACTGGTCCCGAACCAGGCCTCGACCCGTGGGTCGTCCCCCTCGGCCCGGGCTTCGGCGAGCGGGTTCGCCACCTGGCCGGCGGGCGCCCGGGCGACGCGGTCCTGTGTGGTCCGCAGTTCGATGGTGCGGGATTCGCCGGGGCCCAGTTCAAGCTGCCACCGCAGCAGGCCGGCCGAGGCCAGCGCGTCGTCCGGCGGCGGATCGGCGGCGGTGACGGCCTGCGCCTCGCCGGTGCTCCAGCGCAGCCCGGCGGCATGTACGCCGGCGGGCAGTTCCGGCCCGGCCCGGCCTGCGGCCACCGCGGCCAGCTCGGCCAGGTCGGTGCCGAGCAGCACCTCCACGGGGAGGCGTACCGGACGGGCCGTGAAGCTGCGCAGGGTGATCCGCTCGGTGCCGTCCGCGTGCCGGACCCGTTCCACGCCGATGTCCGGATCCGGGCCGGGCTCGGCCCCCGTGCGCACCGTCGCGGTGAAGACAGCGCGGTCCGCGCCGAGGCTGCGCCCCTGGACGGCGACCGGGTCCCGGCCGCCGACGCGCAGGACGCAGCGGGACAGCAGCCGCCGCCCGGAGCGGTAGATCCCGTCGATCCCCCGTCCGGTGAGCTGGCCGTGCTCCGGCGAGATGACCAGGCAGGGGGCGGCGACGCAGATGACGGCGCCGTGTACGGGTGGCAGCTCGGGCCTGCGGGCGGCGGGCACCCCGGCTGAGCGGGGAGGTGCGGGGTGAGACATGTGTCGCCTTGTCTGCGCTCCGGTGGGTTCGGCTGGGCAGCGGCGCGTCCGGGCCCCCGCCACCCTCCAGTGGAACGCCCCCACCCCCACCCGGGTCACGGGCCCCTGCGCCGGGTGGGCGTGCCCGGGACGGAGCGGGTGCCTCGGAATCAGGTCCAGGGCGCTCCGGATCCGGTGCACCGGGGTACCGCCCGCGGGTGGCCGACGCGGGCTCACTGGTCGCTCCTCGCGGTGCGGCGGGACTCGCGGCGGGTGGTGCTCCGGTCCCGGCGGCCGGGCGGACGGGTACCCGCCTTCGGGCGCCCGCGCCGTGGCTCGCGGCGGCCGCGCTCCTCCCGCAGGCACTGCCGCAGCCCCTCGGGGTCGATGCCCTCGTTGCAGGCGTGGTGGAGCAACTGGGCGAAGCGGTACTCGGCGTCGGCTCGCAGGGCCAGTCCGAGGGCGATGCGGGCGGTCGGTTCGTCACCGGTGGACCAGGAGACCCAGCCGGCGAGGGTGAGCGGGGCCGCCGCGTGCTCGCCGTAGGCCCCGACGCACCGCCGGGCCAGGGACCGCCACAGTCGTAGGGCGGGCGCGGCCTCCTCGCCCTCCATCCACTCGGCGGCGACGTCCCGGATCTCGCGGTCCTGGAGGCCGAGGATCAGCGCGGCGGCCTCGTCGTGGGTGAGCAGCGCGTCGTCCCATTCGTCGGCGCGGGGCCCGCTTTCGGCGGGCGCGGCGAGGGTCATGCGCCGCATCAGGCTCCCTGCCAGCGCGATGGTCTCGGCGCCGACCTCCTCCCGGGTGGCCCCGTCGAGGATCTTCGGGACCAGGGCGGCGGCGGCCCGGTCCAGGGCCCGCTCCATCTCCCCGGCGACGGCCCCGCGCAGGGGCGCCAGCCGCCGTTCGATCTCCTTGAGGGAGCCCCTGACCTGGAGGCCCGCGAAGGTGGCGGCAGCGGCCAGCACCGAGGTGCCGGCGGCGGCCATGGGGCTGCCCTCCGCCGGGCAGCAGCGCTCGTCGGGGCATACGTAGGACCAGAGCCGGCCCGCCGAGATGCACAGGGCTTCCAGCACGGGCACGTCCAAAGCGCCGCAGGCCAGGCGGATCCGCTGGGCGAGCGGGCGCAGCCGCGTCATCACCCGCTGCCCGCTCTCCTCCCCGCGCGGCTCCTGGCAGAGGAAGACGACGATGCCGTCGGGCTTGCCGCCGCGCCGTGCGCTGCCGCGGATCAGGCAGTCCGCGACCTGTCGCGCGGTGTCCTCCCATTCGGAAGCGGTGGCGGGGATGCCGACGCGGAGCCGGCCGCCGAAGCGGCCGCCCTCACCGTGCACGGCGACCATGACGAGGGAGTCGGTCGGGTGGAACCCGAGCATGTAGGGCAGCGCGTCGGCCAGTTCGGCCGGGCTGCGCAGGGTGATCTGCGGTTCGGGCGCGGCTCCGGTCGTGCTGCTGGAGGGCCGCTCGGACGGGTTGCGTGATTCGTGGCTGTTCGTCATGCCACGAAGATCCCGTGGTCGATCAGATCCCGAAAGCCCTGTGGATAACCGACAGATCTGTACACATTTCAACATCCACAGGCTCAGAGCGGCATTGGCGCGATGTCAGACGCATCGGGTTGCATGGGGGCATGAACGCAGACCTGAGGTCCTCGGCCGACTCCGTACTAGCCCGTCTCGTGGGCGATCCCACGGGCACCGCTCGGCTGCGTGAGGACCAGTGGGTTGCGATCGAGGCCCTCGTCGCGCACAAGCGGCGGGCGCTGGTGGTGCAGCGCACGGGCTGGGGCAAGTCCGCGGTCTACTTCGTCGCGACCTCGCTGCTGCGGGCGAGCGGCGCCGGACCCACCGTGATCGTCTCCCCCCTCCTCGCGCTGATGCGCAATCAGGTCGAGGCCGCCGCCCGGGCCGGCATCCGCGCCCACACCATCAATTCGGCCAATCCCGAGGAGTGGGAGGGGATCCAGGCCGAGGTCGAGGCGGGTGAGGTCGACGTGCTGCTGGTGAGCCCGGAGCGGCTGAACAACCCGGACTTCCGTGACCAGGTCCTGCCCAAGCTGTCCGCCGCTACCGGCCTGCTCGTCGTGGACGAGGCCCACTGCATCTCCGACTGGGGACACGACTTCCGTCCCGACTACCGCCGGCTGCGCACCATGCTCGCCGACCTCCCGCCGGGCGTGCCCGTGCTGGCCACGACCGCCACGGCCAATGCGCGGGTGACCGCCGACGTCGCCGAACAGCTGGGCACCGGAGCCGGTACGGACGCTCTGGTGCTGCGCGGCCCGCTCGACCGCGAGAGCCTGAGCCTGGCGGTGCTGACCCTGCCCGACGCCGCGCACCGGCTGGCCTGGCTCGCCGACCACCTCGGGGAACTGCCCGGCTCCGGAATCATCTACACGCTGACCGTCGCGGCGGCCGAGGAGGTCACCGCGTACCTGCGCCACCGTGGGCACACCGTCTCCTCGTACACGGGCAAGACGGAGAACGCCGACCGCCAGCAGGCGGAGGAAGACCTCCAGGCCAACCGGGTCAAGGCCCTGGTGGCCACCTCCGCTCTCGGCATGGGCTTCGACAAGCCCGACCTGGGCTTCGTCGTGCACCTGGGCTCACCCTCCTCCCCCATCGCCTACTACCAGCAGGTGGGCCGCGCGGGCCGTGGCGTGGAGCACGCGGAGGTGCTGCTGCTGCCGGGCCGCGAGGACGAGGCGATCTGGCAGTACTTCGCCTCGGTGGCCTTCCCCCCGGAGGAGCAGGTGCGCCGCACCCTTCACGTCCTCGCGCAGGCGGGCCGCCCGCTCTCGCTGCCCGCCATGGAGCCGCTGGTCGACCTGCGCCGGACCCGCCTGGAGACGATGCTCAAGGTCCTCGACGTGGACGGCGCCGTCCACCGGGTCAAGGGTGGCTGGACCTCGACGGGCGAGCCCTGGGTGTACGACTCCGAGCGCTACGCCTGGGTGGCCCGCCAGCGGGCCGCCGAGCAGCAGGCGATGCGCGACTACGCGGCGGCCACCGGTTGCCGGATGGAGTTCCTGCGCCGCCAGCTCGATGACGAGGAGGCCGCGCCCTGCGGCCGCTGCGACAACTGCGCGGGGGCCCGGTTCACCGCGGACGTCTCCACCACCGCGCTGGACACCGCGCGCGGCGAGCTCGGCCGGCCCGGTGTGGAGCTGGATCCCCGCAAGATGTGGCCGACCGGCCTCGCGGCGGTCGGCGTGGACCTCAAGGGACGCATCCCGGCAGGCGAGCAGGCCTCGACGGGCCGGGCCCTGGGCCGGCTGTCCGACATCGGCTGGGGCAACCGGCTGCGGCCGATGCTCGCGCCGCAGGCTCCGGACCAGCCGGTCCCGGACGACGTGGCGCAGGCCGTGGTGGCGGTCCTGGCCGACTGGGCCCGGGGCCCGGGCGGCTGGGCCTCGGGCGCACCGGGCGCGCCCGCGAGGCCGGTGGGCGTGGTCGCCCTGCCTTCGCGCTCCCGGCCCCAGCTGGTCGGCTCGCTGGCCGCCCGGATCGCGGAGGTCGGGCGGATGCCCCTGCTCGGGACCTTGGCTTACACGGATGAGGCCCCGGAGTTCGGACTGCCGTCCTCGAACAGCGCCCAGCGGGTGCGCGGGCTCCACCAAGCCTTGACCGTTCCCCCGGAGCTGGCCGGGACACTCGCGGAGGCAGCGGGTCCGGTGCTGCTCGTGGACGACCGTGCGGAGAGCGGCTGGACCCTGGCCGTGGCTGCCCGGCTGCTCCGGCGAGCGGGCGCGCGCGAGGTGTTCCCCCTGGTGCTCGCGCTCCAGGGGTAGCCGAATGCGTCATCTTCGGCGTGGCGGGGCAAGGATATGAGCGGCATACCGATGGATTCCGGTCGGCGGCGGCAATTGCTCGTTGCCGCGCGCTCGGAGGCCACGCGAGAATTGGAGTGCTCCCGCTCGGCTCTCCGGCGCTCTCTTGGGCCACGCCGCGGCGCGCCCGAACTCCAGCAGTGCCCGTCCGCGGGCGTGTACCCGAAGGGAGGACCGTGGCCTTCGGATCCGCCCCGCCCTCGACCACGTCGCTGACGACGGCCACCGGCGGCACCAGCCGGCACGGCAGACTGCTGGAACCCTCCGAATGGACGGCATCGGGCATTCCCCTCCTCCGCAACCCCCGCGAGGTCGTCGGCGGGCTGCACTCCCGGCACGCCCCGGTGCCCTCGACGGCGGTCATCGCCGTCCTCGGCCCGGAGGAACAGCTCGTGGCGAGCGCCTCCTTCGTACAGCGGTCGGTTTCGGCCGACGGCTGGGAGTACCGCAACGCCCTGCTGTCCCGGCTACGCCGGGTCCTCCCGCACGACCTGCGGCGGCGCACCCCGGTGCGGACCGCGGTGCTGCTCTACTGCCGCGAGGGCGACGAGCGGTGGACCGAGGAGGACGGGGCATGGATGTGGGGGCTGCGGGACGCCTGCACCCTGCACGGGCTGCGCTGCGGCGCGTACATCACCCTGACCCGTGGCGGCTGGCAGGTACTGGGCGAAGGCCGGGGCGGCCGGCGGCCCAGCTCCGACTCGCGGCCGCAACGCCTCGGCGACACCGCTGCCGAGTTCGCCCCGCTCGCCCTGCACAGCGGCGGCGGCGCGGCCGAGGCCCTGCGTCGGACCGCGGCACGCTGACCCCGGTTCACTCACCGAGGCGAGGCACGCCGACCACCGCGCGCACGGACCTCCGCCCACCGACACCTCCGCGTCCTGCCCGCGGGCAGGCCTAACGGCCGTACACCCTGAAGCGGGCGTACGGCGGATCAGGCCTCGGGCTTCAGTGGGGCGGGCTCACGCCCTGCCCCGCCCCACGCCCGTACCCGGGTAGGGGGCGTCAGACGCCCGCACCCAGCACGGAGTTGATCTGCTGCGGGTCGCCGCACACGATCATCAGCGCACCGGCCCGCGCGAGCGCGACCGGCAGGGCTCCGGCGAGGGCGTCGACCGCTCCGCCATTGGCCGCGAGGACCACGACGGGGCGCCCGGCGGCACGCCGGACCTGCTCCGCGTCCGCATAGAAGATGTCGTCCCCGGCGTCGTGGAGGGCCCAGTACGCGGCCTCGCCGAAGGACAGCTCGTGCGCGGCCCACGGGTGCGGGTCCCCTGTCGTGAGCACCAGGATGTCGCCGGGCGCGCGCCCGGTGTCGAGCAGCAGGTCCACGGCCTCTTCGGCCGCGTCCAGCGCGCCCTCGGCGGAGGCCGGGATCAGCTGGATCTGCGGCACCGCCGCCGAGACGGACGGTGCGGTGGGAGCGGTGGGGGCTGCGGGAACGGGTCCGGGGGTGGCCTGCGGCGCACGCTGCGCGGGCGGTGCGGGCCGGACGGGACCGGGGCGTCCGGGCCGGGGTACGGCTGCGGGACGCGGACCAGGTACGGGGCGGGGGGTCGGCGCGGTGCGGCCGGCGGCCGGCGTGACGCGGGGACCCTGGGCACTCTCGTGAATCTGAGGCTCCTCGATGGCGGGGTGAGAGGCGAGCTGATGTCTATCAAACACCGGTACGAAACGTACCGGCCGGTGGCACATGGGTGCGATTAGAAATCGAAGCCGAGTTGGCCTCCGTTTTCCAGCTCCATCGCTTCCTCGCTCCGGCGCACCTTCTTCAGATGGCGCCACCTGGGCAGCGCGTCGAGGTACGACCACGAGAGCCGGTGGTACGGGGTGGGTCCCCGTTCCTCAAGTGCCGCCCGGTGCACGGGCGAGGGGTATCCGGCGTTGGCGGCAAAAGCGAAGTCTTCGATTCCGCCGCCCTGTTGGCCGAGTTCGGCCATCATCCGGTCGCGTCGGACCTTGGCGATCACCGAGGCCGCCGCGACGGCGACGCAGGACTGATCGCCCTTGATCACCGTACGAACCCGCCAGGGCGGGCCGAGATAGTCGTGCTTGCCGTCGAGTATCACCGCGTCGGGCCGCACCGGGAGGGACTCCAGGGCCCGCTCCGCGGCGAGCCGCAGGGCGGCCGTCATCCCCAGCTCGTCGATCTCCTCGGGGGAGGCGTGCCCGAGGGCGTACGCGGTGACCCAGCCCTCCAGGACCTCGACGAGGGCATCACGGCGCTTCGGCGTGAGCAGTTTGGAGTCGGTGAGCCCTGCGGGCGGCCGGCGCAGACCGGTGATCGCCGCGCACACGGTGACGGGACCGGCCCAGGCCCCTCGTCCGACTTCGTCGACCCCGGCGATGACCTTGGCGCCGATGGTTGCACGGAGGGAGCGTTCGACGGTGTGGGTGGGTGCTTCGTACGGCATGGCGCCAGCAAGGTTACGCCGCCCCGCGCCGCCTGCACACCCCGGCCCACCTCCCGCTCCAGCGCGACCCGCACCGGAGCCCCCGCCGGACCGCCGCGGGACCCGGCCGCCACGTCTCACACCCTGAGCACCGGCACCATCACCTCGTCGATCATCGCCCCGATCTCCGGGTCCCTCCATTCGCTCCCGCGCACCTTGGCGCCGTACATCAGAAGCGCCGGAATGACGTCCACGACGAACGGACCCGTCGCGTCCGCCCGTACGTCGCCCCGCTCGATCCCCCGCCGCAGCAGCTCCCTGATCAGCTGCTGGGCCGGCGCGTGCAGCCCCGACGTGATCACCCCGTGGAACCGGCCGGCGTGCGCGTGGTCGCATTCGTGAAGCACCGACCTCAGGGCCAGCCCGGCCCGCGAGCCCATGACGTCACGCATCCGCACGCACAGGAAGAACAGGTCCTCACGGATCGATCCGAGATCGGGGACCTCGCCGATCGGAGGCAGGCCGGACCGCAGCACATCGGCCACCAGGTCCGCCTTCGAGGTCCAGCGCCGGTAGAGCGCGGCCTTGCCCGTCTGCGCGCCCGCCGCGACGCCCTCCATCGTGAGCGCGTTCCAGCCGACGGTGCTGAGCTGCTCCAACGCGGCGTCGAGAATCGCCCGTTCGAGTTCGGGACCTCGCCTGCGTCCCGACGACGCCCCCGACCAGCGTGAACCCACCATCATCCGAACCTCCCACCGCCTTGCACGCCCACCGAGCGCCCCGCGCACTCATTTTCGGTCTTAGTGAACGCTTGCGTTCACTAAGACCGGGCTCCTACCGTGGACCTCAGTGAACGGATGCGTTCACTATTTCACTTTGGGGGGATCCTCAGTGACAAGCTCTCAACTCGCCACACCCCGAATAGCGGGCGCGGCCCGCCGGGAGGGGCGCCCCGGAGTGGCGCTCGCCGTCATCGCCGCATGCCAGCTCATGGTCGTCCTCGACGCGACCATCGTGAACATCGCCCTCCCCCACATCCAGACCGCCCTCGCCTTCAGCACCACCGACCTCTCCTGGGTGCTCAGCGCCTACACCCTCACCTTCGGCGGCCTGCTCCTGCTCGGCGGCCGGGCCGGCGACATCCTCGGCCGACGCCGCGTCTTCATGGCCGGAATCCTGCTCTTCACGCTGGCCTCCCTCCTCGGCGGTTTCGCCCAGGAGCCCTGGCAGCTGCTCGCCGCCCGCGCCCTGCAGGGCGTCGGAGGCGCCATCGCCTCACCGACCTCCCTCGCGCTGATCACCACCACGTTCGCCGAGGGCCCCGAACGCAACCGTGCCTTCGGGGTGTTCGCCGCCGTCTCGGCCGGCGGTGGCGCGATCGGCCTGCTCGCGGGCGGCATGCTCACCGAGTGGCTCGACTGGCGCTGGGTGCTCTTCGTCAACGTGCCGATCGGCGTGCTGATCGCCGTCCTCGCCCCCCTCTACATCAGCGAGTCCGAGCGCCACCCGGGCCGCTTCGACATCGCCGGGGCCCTCACCTCCACCGGCGGCATGGCCTCGCTCGTCTACGGATTCATCCGCGCCTCCGAGGAGGGCTGGCGCGACTCCCTCGCCCTCGGCTCGTTCGCCGCGGCCATCGTCCTGCTCACGCTGTTCGTGGCCATCGAGTCCAAGGCCCGCGAGCCGATCATCCCACTGCGGATGTTCGCCGACCGCAACCGCGCCGGCACCTACGTGATCATGCTCAGCCTCGCCGCGGCGATGTTCGGCATGTTCTTCTTCATCGTCCAGTTCGTACAGAACGTACTGGGCTTCACCCCGATCCAGTCCGGGCTCGGCTTCCTGCCCGTGACCGTCGCCATCGTCACGGCGGCCGGCCTCTCGCAGCGCTTCCTGCCGCGCCTCGGACCGAAGCCGTTCATGCTGACCGGAACGGCCCTCGTCGGTATCGGGCTGACCTGGCTGGCCTTCCTGCGGACCGACAGTTCGTACGTCTCAGGGGTGCTCGGGCCGATGGTGCTGTTCGGTTTCGGCATGGGCCTCAACTTCGTGACGCTCACCCTCACCGCCGTCTCCGGCGTCGAGCCGAGGGAAGCCGGCGCGGCCTCCGGGCTGCTCAACGCCAGCCAGCAGGTCGGCGGCTCACTCGGCCTCTCCATCCTGGTCACCGTCTTCGGCACGGCCACCCGCGGCGAGGCCGAGAAGCAGACCCGGGCCTTCATGGCCCAGGCCGATCCCGGTCAGCTGGCCGCCGCCGAGGAGTCCGGGCGGCTGCCCGACCCCTGGGGGGACCTCGTACTCGCCCACGGCATCTCCACCTCGTTCCTCGCAGCCGTGGCCATGGCGGGTCTCGCCCTGGCCACGGCCGTGCTGGTGATCCGGGTGCGCAAGAGCGACCTGGACGCCCTCAACGGCGCCGCAGCGAAAGCCGGTCCGGCCGCCTGAGCGCGACCGTCCGGCCGTACGGGGGGCAGCCGGCCGTACGAAGGCCACGGGCGCGGGGTCACTCCCGCGCCCGTGGCCCCGTAGGCGAACCGCTAGTACTCGACGCGGCTGCCGAAGGCGCCGAGGCGCGAGCACTCCGCGTACGAAACGGTCACCGGCCGCTCCCGCAGGATCTTCCGGGCCCGGTACTCGCCCAGGCTCATGGCGTACCAAGGGACCTCGCCGGCCCGCGCCATCTCGTCGTTGATCCCCCTCAGGGCGCAGGACCGCTGCGGCTCGGGCAGCCCGTCGAGGGCGGGCACCGCGTCGGCGGACAGGGACTGGAAGTAGGCGAGGTCGATCTTCTTGTCGGTCTCGTAGCGGGCCACGTTGCGCTCGGCGACCATCCCGTCCGGGGACAGCAGGCCGAAGGCGAGGACGGTCGCGGCCGCACTGCCGGCAACGGCGCGCGGCAGCCAGCGTGCGCCGAACACCCCTGCCGCCATGATCAGCACGATGACCAGCCCGAGCCACAGCTCCATCGCGGCCACCGACACGCGCAGCCGGGTCAGCCCGTACGCGTCCACGTAGAGGTCCATCCGACGCAGCGCGGACGCCACGACCACAAGCGTCAGCGCGCACAGCACCCCGAGGACGACCCGGACGAAGCGGCGGTCGCCCGCTCCGGAGCGCGGGGCCCAGCGCAGGGCGAGCGCGATGACGACGAGGGTGAGAAGGGTGGCCCAGAGCAGCTGCCAGAAGCCCTGCCGGGCGTACTCGGCGTAGGTGAGATCGGTGCTGGCGAGCACCTTGTCGTAACCGCCGAACAGGACGGCCAGCTGAACGGCGTTGAAGCCCGCGAAGAGCAGGTTGAGCACGATGAGCGGAAGCGCCCATTCGACGCGGGAGCGCGGCTTGCCCGGGGTGACCTCGATCCGGTCCCAGCGCAGCGGGGCCGCGGCCGTACGGGCGGCGGCGAGCGCGAGGACGGCGCCGAGGACGAAGAGGACGGTCCGCACGGGCCCGTCCCCGAGGGAGACCTCGGGCATGAGGTCGCCCACCAGATCGGCGAAGGCGGCGTCGGCGGAGGCGAACAGCGTGCCGAAGAGCACCAGCAGCGCCACGGCCACGGCGGTCGCCTTCACGAGGGGCAGCCAGCGGTCCTTGCTGATGCTCCCACTGCGCGAGCGGAGGCCCGCCCAGGCCCAGCCGGTGCCGGTCACGGCGGACTCGGCGAGGCCGAACGGGCTGAGCAGCACCCCGTGCCAGGTGCGGCTCCCGTGTAGGGCGAGCGCCCCGAGCAGGACGGCGGACAGGATCGCGAGCGTGGCCGGCCAGGCGGAGTCGCGCAGGGCCGGTACGACGAGCAGGGCGAGGCAGCCAACCGCCCAGACCAGGGTCCAGGGGCGGGGCGCCCGACCGGCCGCGCGGGCGGCGACGTACGCGGCGACGACGGCGGGCAGCACCGCGAGCGGCAGCCCGGGGCCAAGGCCGTCGCCGAGGAGCAGCGCGGCGGTGAGGCCGGCCACGAGGGCAGCGACGAGTGTCGCGGTCCGCACGGGAGCGGCTTCGGCCGGGCGCACCCGTACGACCCATGAGGGCGGGGCGGAGGCCCTGGCGAGGGATTCGGCCCGGGCTCGCTCGTGGTACGCCTGCCAGGCCATCTGCGCGGCGACCTCCGGAGGCACAGGGGCCGGTGGCGAAGCGGACGGGGTCGGAGCGGACGGCGGCGAAGCTGACGGGGCACCGGGAGACCCTCCGGGCTGCGCACCGACCGCCGCACCGACCGCCGGCCCGGTCGCCCCGCCGACCGACCCGCCGCCCGGCGCGGCTCCGGCGGTGGCCTCGGACGCGGTTCCGTCCGCGCCGTCGGTGTTCTCTGACATCGGTTCCCCTCCCTGCAGGCCGCCCCGGCGATCCGGTTGGGGGCGGCTGAGCAGCCAGAGTAGGCCGGTACAAGTTGGTTTTGAACAGGATCAAAAGAGCTCTGTGGCAGGACCGTGACAAACGGAAGGGGGCACCCCATCAGGGGTGCCCCCAGCCCGACTTGGTCGGCTCCTAGCCCGCCGCCGCCTCCGGCAGCCAGGCCGGCAGGGCCTCGGTGCGCGCCAGCCACGCGGCCGGCAGTCCGCCGTCTCCCCGCGCGCCCAGCACACCGCCGACGATGGCGCAGGTCGTGTCGACGTCGCCGCCCACCTGCGCGGTGGTCCAGAACGCCCGCTCGTAGTCGTCCAGCGAACGCGCCGCCGACCACAGGGCGAAGGGCACGGTGTCGTGGGCGCTCGTGCGCCGCCCGCAGCCCAGTACCGCCGCGACCGTGGTCGCGTCGCCGTAGTCCAGCATGTCCCGTGCCCGCCGCAGCCCGGCACCCACCGCGCTGCGCGGCACCAGCGCGATCACCCCGTCCAGCAGGTCGGCGGCCTTCGGCGGACCGGCCGGAGCCGCCGCGAGCGCGGCCGCCGCGGCGACGGCCATGGCCCCGCACACCGCCTCGCGGTGCTGGTGGGTGGTGTAGGCGGAGATCTCCGCCTGGTGCGTGGCCTGCTCGGGGTCGTCGGCGTACCAGGCGCCGAGCGGAGCGATCCGCATGGCGGCGCCGTTGCCCCAGGAGCCCTGCCCGTTGAACAGTTCGGCGGCCAGCGTGCGCCAGTCCGCGCCTTCCCGGACCAGACGCAGCATCCGGTTCACAGCGGGCCCGTAGCCCCGGTCGAAGTCGTGGTGGTGGGCGAAGGAGCTCGCGAGCGCGTCCTGGTCGATGCGGCCGTGCCGGGCGAGCACGGCCACGACCGAGCAGGCCATCTCGGTGTCGTCGGTCCACTGCCAGGTCTCGGTACCGGCGGGCAGTTCGCGCCGCTTGAGCAGCGGGTAGTTCACGGGGACGAAGTACTGGGAGCCCAGGGCGTCGCCCAGGGCCAGGCCTCGGAGGCTGGACATGGCGCGTGCGTAGCGCCGTTCGGGAGTGGAGTCAGGCGTCATTGCGGGCCACTCTAGCCGTCGAGGTCATAAGGCTCGGGTGTGGTCCACCGCTCAAATGGGCGGTCCATCCGGTACCGGCCGTCCGGGCCGCGCATGAGGACCCGGAATTCGCCGTTCCCGGGATTGGACAGGGCTTCGAACTCGGCCACCGACCAGTGGAACCACCGCATGCAGAACAGCCGCATCGTCAGCCCGTGCGTCACCAGGAGCACGTTCTCGGGGTGGTCGGGGGCCTCGAAGCTGCGGTAGAGGCTCTCCAGGAAGGACCCGACCCGGTCGTACACGTCGGCACCCGACTCGCCCTGGGCGAACCGGTAGAAGAAGTGCCCGTACGCGTCCCGGTAGGCCTTCTGGAGGCGTACGTCCTCCCTCTCCTGCCAGTTTCCCCAGTCCTGCTCGCGCAGCCTCGGCTCCTCGCGCATCCGGACCCGGGCCGGATCCAGCCGCAGTTCCCGGAAGGTCTGCAAGGTCCGCCGGTACGGGGACACGTACGCGCTGATCGTCTCGTCGCCGAAGAGTTCGCGCAGCCGGTCGCCGGCCGCCGCGGCCTGTGCGCGCCCCCTCTTGGTCAGCCGCAGGGCGTGGTCGGGTTCCCGCTCGTACACCGAATCGTCGGCGTTGCCCTCCGATTCCCCGTGCCGGACAAGGACGATGCGACGTGGTCGAGACATCCCATGACCCTATTCGGCCACCGGCGGGCCGCTCGACGGGCACGCCGGTCAGCCCTCCGGCCCGCCCACAGATCGTCGTACGGCCATACCGTCACACCGTCCAGGACGGTTCCAGGTCGACTACGTCACCGGTGAGGGCCTCGACGTCGGCCTGGATCTGGGCGCGCAGGGAGAGCCGTTCCACCCGCTCCTGCCGGTACTTGCCGTGCTCGGCGGCCGCGTGCCACATCGACAGCACCAGGAACTCCCGGCCGGGGGCCTCGCCGAAGAGGCCACGGATCATCCCGGGCGAGCCCGCCATGGCCGGGTTCCACACCTTCTCCTGCATGAGGGCGAAGTGGTCGACCCGACCCTCGCGGATCTTGGTGTGCGCGACCCGTACGACGTCGGCGTCGGTGAACCGGGGCTCGAAGCCCGTCTTCACGTCGAAGCGGTGATCGAAGAGGGTGACCCGCAGATCGGTGTAGGTGCCGTTCTGCGAGGCGGCCAGCCGGTCGTGGCTGCGGGCCATGAAGGAGTCGTAGAAGGAGCGGCTCTCCCAGAACGCGAAGACATGCGCGACCCCCTGCCGGCCCCGGCTCCAGCCGCCGCCCTGCCCCCGGAATCCCGGCTCGCCCGGCAGCCCCGCCCATTTACGCTGCCCGCGCTCGAACCCGCGTCGGTCCGTCACCGTGCAGCGAATCCACTTGACCAGCACTGCGCCATCGTACGGTCCCGGCGGGTCCCGGGTCAGTCCCCGGCGCGGTGGATCGCCACCACTTCCGCCCCGTCCCGCCCGGACAGCCGAAGCCCGAACTCCCGGTCGAGCACGGCGAGCAGCTCGTCCGGTGCCACGGTCTCCCGCTCGACCCGCCCGTCGGGGAGCAGCCGGGTGAGCTCCCGCCCGACCAGCGCCAGGCGGGCACGCTCGCCCGGCCGCTGTACGACGACCCGCGAGACGAAGGCGGAGCGGGGGTGCGTGGAGCTGTAGTGGTTCAACACGAGGTAGTCGACGGGGTGGTAGGGCTGCGGGGAGAACGCGTACAGGTCCCGCCAGGCCCCCTCGCGCAGCAGGCACAGCACGAGGACGCCGTCCTCCTCCTCGCGGACGCGGTACGTCCACTCCCCCTGCCGCACCTCGACACCGGGCCGCCCGAGCGGGACGGGCTCGCTGGGCCCCTGGTAGCCGAACCCGGCGTCGCACAGCCATGGTTCGCCCTCGACCGTGACGACGAGGACGGCGTGCGTCACGGGCGTCAAGGACTCCCCGCGGGTGCGGTTGCGGGCACCGCGCCCGGAGACCTCGAAGCCGATCCGCTCCAGGGCGGCGGCCAGCAGCGAGTTCTGCTCGTAGCAGTACCCGCCGCGGCGGGCGTGCACGAGCTTGCCCTCGATCGCCTTCATGTCCAGCTCGACGGGGCGGCCGAGCAGGACGTCCAGGCTCTCGAAGACGACGGCGGCGGTGTGGGCGCGGTGCACTTCGTACAACGTCGCCAGGTCCGCCCGGAGTTCCCCGCCCCCGACCGCACTTCCCCGCATTCCGATCCGCGTCAGGTACGCGTCCAGATCCAGCTCGTCACCGCTCCACATGACTCCCCCGTCTTCCCGTGACGTCTGCCGTCACGCTGTCACTGCTGCCGTGAAACCCAGGGGCGTTCTCGCACCGCACCCCGCACAATGATCGCCATGACGGCCCTGCACACCAACCCGCTCTTCACCCGCCTCGCGGACGCCGAACGCGTCCTGGTCACGGGCGCGGGCGGCGGCTTCGACATCTACGCCGGGCTCCCCATCGCCCTCTCCCTCATGCACCAGGGCAAGGAAGTCCACCTGGCGAACCTCTCCTTCAGCGCGCTCGCCGGCCTGCCCGTAGAGGAGTGGGCGGCCCCCGACCTCGCCGTCGTCACCCCGCGCTCGGCGCCCCACCAGGCCTACTTCCCCGAGCGCACCCTGGCCCAGTGGCTCCACATCCACGGCTACCCGGCCACCGTGTACGCCTTCCCCCAGGTCGGGGTCCAGCCGCTGCGGGCCGCCTACCGGGCCCTGATCGACCTCCACCGCATCGACGCGGTCGTACTCGTCGACGGGGGCACGGACATCCTGATGCGGGGCGACGAATCGGGCCTCGGCACCCCCGAGGAGGATCTGACCAGCGTCGCGGCACTGGCCGCGCTGGACGACGTAGCGGAACGCCTCGTCGTGTCGGTGGGCTTCGGGGTGGACGCGTACCACGGGGTGAACCACGCCCTGGTGCTGGAGAACATCGCGGCACTGGAGCGCGACGGCGCGTACCTCGGCGCGTTCTCGATCCCGCGCGCCACCCGCGAGGGCGCGCTCTTCCTCGACGCCGTGGCCCACGCCCAGGACCACACCCCGGACCGTCCCAGCATCGTGAACGGCTCCATCGCCGCCGCCGTCCGAGGTGACTTCGGGGACGTCCGGTTCACCACCCGCACCAGCGGCAGCGAGCTCTTCGTCAACCCACTGATGTCACTCTGCTTCGCCTTCGACCTGCCCGGTCTGGCCGCGCGCTGCCTCTACCTGGACCGCATCGAGGACACCCACCTGATGCGCCAGGTCCACTCGCGGATCGCCGAATTCCGCGAGGACCTGGTCACCCGTCCGCCCCGCCGCATCCCGCACTGACGCCTCAGCTGCTCCTGAACGCGCGGAGCCCCAGTTCCGCCCCGTGGTAGCGGGCGAGCCACAGCATCGTCTCGTCCTCCTCGGCGAGGGCCTCGCGCGCGGTCCGGATCCACGCGTCCCGGTCGAGCAGCGCCGTGTACGTCTCCCTCAGCGCCCCGTGCTGCTCCTCCGTGCATCCGGCGGCCTGCGGCGACTTGGTGGTCAGCTGCAGGGCCAGCAGGGTGCACGTCACGAACCGCTGGGCGGTCGGGCCCAGCGGGCCCACGTGGCGTGCGTGGGCTTCCAGCACGGCAGCCGCGTGGGGATAGTCGGCGAGAGTCAGGCCCCTCCCGTCGCAGCTGTGCA
Organism: Streptomyces sp. NBC_01351; assembly: GCF_036237315.1. Lineage (GTDB taxonomy): Bacteria > Actinomycetota > Actinomycetes > Streptomycetales > Streptomycetaceae > Streptomyces. The sequence continues at coordinate 2,265,999 of NZ_CP108356.1, forward strand.
TGAGATAGAGGATGCGCCCGATGTGGTCGACCAGCTCGGCGTCGGTGTCCAGGCCCCCGAGTTCCTCGTGGAGTCCGACGTGGACGGCCACCTGGCCGGCAAAGTAGCTGTTGAGGAAGTCACCGTCGCAGGATCTGCGCAGCAGCCAGGCCCGGACCTGCGGCTCGTCACGGCTGCTGAGGGCGTGCACGACATCTACGCGTCCCCAGCCGGTTACCCGTTCGGCGTACCACAGCAGTGACTCGGCCGCTCCCGGGAGGCGTTCGAGGGCCTCCACCGCGAGAGGGCCGAACGGGGCGGACAGCAGCCCGATCATCTGGATGAACGGGATGTCGTCGGTCGTTCCCACCTCCGCGAGCAGGGCGAGCCCCACGGTGACCGCACAAGAGTCGATCCCGTTGCGGACCAGCCACCGGCCGGTGCGGAGCACGCGGTCCAGGTCCGCCCGCCGTGCGGCGGCGGCGATGTGCTCGTTGCGGTGGCTCGGGAGGCACAGCTTGTGGAAGGAGAAGGCCAGTTCGCGCGGTTCGGCGGCGGCCCGGGCGAAGTGCGCGTCCAGGACACGCGCCACGTCCTCGCCGATCAGGCTGCGGTCGGCAGGAGCTTCGGGGCTGTCACGGCCGCGGTGGACCGATTCGTCGGGATACGGCTGGCCCTCGCGCGCGAAAGGCCTGTCCGGGGAGGCCCGATGGAGCCGGAGCGCGTGGTCGAACAGCGTGATCGGTGCTCGGCGGACTGGCTTCCCGGTCGTCCCGCTCATCGGCGGACGGCGGACTCGATTCTTTTGATCATGCTCCGAGGGTGCCACATGCCGTCCGGAAAGACCAGGAACGGCGGAGGGGACCGATCTTGGCGATCGGTCCCCTCCGCTTCCTACAGGTCAGCCGCTATCAGCTGCAGCCGCTGGTGGAGCCGCAGCCCTCGCAGATGTAGCAGGAGCCGGCGCGCTGCATCTTCGTACCGCAGGAGAAGCAGAGCGGGGCGTCGGCGGAGACACCCAGCTGCATCTCGACCAGTTCGGCGTTGCTGTGCGCCGTCTTCGGGGCCGGGACCGGGGCGGTGACCTCGGCCGGCTTCGGGGCCGACGGCACCGCGGCGAGCGGGGCCGACTGGGCCAGCGACTCGGTGTCCAGCTCGTCCTCGAGGGGCTCGTAGGAGCCGGTCTCCAGGTGACGCTGGCGCTCCTCGGCGGTGTGGATGCCGAGGGCCGAGCGGGTCTCGAAGGGCAGGAAGTCCAGGGCCAGGCGACGGAAGATGTAGTCGACGATCGACTGCGCCATCCGCACGTCCGGGTCGTCCGTCATGCCGGCCGGCTCGAAGCGCATGTTCGTGAACTTCGAGACGTAGGTCTCCAGCGGCACGCCGTACTGGAGGCCGACCGAGACGGCGATCGAGAAGGCGTCCATCATGCCCGCGAGGGTCGAGCCCTGCTTGGACATCTTCAGGAAGACCTCGCCCAGACCGTCGTCCGGGTAGGAGTTGGCCGTCATGTAGCCCTCGGCGCCGCCCACCGTGAAGGAGGTGGTGATGCCCGGGCGGCCCTTGGGGAGGCGCTTGCGGACGGGGCGGTACTCGATGACCTTCTCGACGGCGGCGCGGATGGTCTCCTCCGTCTTGGCGGTGACCTCCTCCTTCTCCTCTTCCTTCTTCTTCGCGGAGAGGGGCTGGCCGACCTTGCAGTTGTCGCGGTAGATCGCGAGCGCCTTGACGCCCAGCTTCCACGCCTCGAAGTAGATCTCCTCGATCTCCTCGACGGTCGCCGTCTCCGGCATGTTGACCGTCTTCGAGATCGCGCCGGAGATCCAGGGCTGGATCGCGGCCATCATGCGGACGTGGCCCATCGCGGAGATGGAACGCTCACCCATCGCGCAGTCGAAGACCGAGTAGTGCTCCTGCTTCAGGCCCGGGGCGTCGACGACCACGCCGTGCTCGGCGATGTGGGCGACGATCGCCTCGATCTGCTCTTCCTGGTAGCCCATGCGGCGCAGGGCCTGCGGAACGGTGCCGTTGACGATCTGCATCGAGCCGCCGCCGACGAGCTTCTTGAACTTGACCAGGGCCAGGTCCGGCTCGACACCGGTGGTGTCGCAGGACATCGCGAGACCGATGGTGCCGGTCGGCGCGAGGACGGAGGCCTGGGAGTTGCGGAAGCCGTTCTTCTCGCCGAGGCGCAGGACGTCCTGCCAGGCCTCGGTGGCCGCGGCCCAGATGACGTTGTCCAGGTCCTCGGTGCGCGGCGCGACGGCGTTGGCGTCGGCGTGCTGCTTCATGACGCGCTTGTGCGACTCGGCGTTGCGGGCGTAGCCGTCGTACGGGCCGACGATGGCGGCCAGCTCGGCGGAGCGCTTGTACGCGGTGCCGGTCATCAGCGAGGTGATCGACGCGGCGAGGGTGCGGCCGCCGTCCGAGTCGTACGCGTGGCCGGTGGCCATCAGCAGGGCGCCGAGGTTGGCGTAGCCGATGCCCAGCTGGCGGAAGGCGCGGGTGTTCTCGCCGATCTTCTGCGTCGGGAAGTCCGCGAAGCAGATGGAGATGTCCATCGCGGTGATGACGAGCTCGACGACCTTGGAGAAGCGCTCGGCGTCGAAGGACTGGTTGCCCTTGCCGTCGTCGTTCAGGAACTTCATCAGGTTGAGCGAGGCGAGGTTGCAGGACGTGTTGTCCAGGTGCATGTACTCGCTGCAGGGGTTGGACGCGGTGATGCGGCCGGACTCGGGGCAGGTGTGCCAGTTGTTGATCACACCGTCGTACTGGATGCCCGGGTCGGCACAGGCCCACGCGGCCTCGGCGAGCTTGCGGAAGAGCGCCTTGGCGTCGACCTTCTCGATGACCTCGCCGGTCATGCGGGCACGCAGGCCGAACTCGGTGCCGTTCTCGACGGCCGTCATGAACTCGTCGTTCACACGGACGGAGTTGTTGGCGTTCTGGTACTGGACGGACGTGATGTCGTCGCCGCCCAGGTCCATGTCGAAGCCCGCGTCGCGCAGGGCGCGGATCTTCTCCTCTTCCTTCACCTTGGTCTCGATGAAGGCCTCGACGTCCGGGTGGTCCACGTCCAGGACGACCATCTTCGCCGCGCGGCGGGTGGCGCCACCCGACTTGATCGTTCCTGCGGACGCGTCGGCTCCGCGCATGAAGGAGACCGGACCGGAGGCGTTGCCGCCGGAGGAGAGGAGCTCCTTGGAGGAGCGGATGCGGGAGAGGTTCAGGCCGGCGCCGGAGCCGCCCTTGAAGATCATTCCCTCTTCCTTGTACCAGTCGAGGATCGACTCCATGGAGTCGTCGACGGCCAGGATGAAGCAGGCGGAGACCTGCTGCGGCTGGGGCGTGCCGACGTTGAACCACACCGGGGAGTTGAAGCTGAAGATCTGGTGCAGGAGGGCGTACGTGAGCTCGTGCTCGAAGATCTCCACGTCGGCGGGCGACGAGAAGTAGTCGAAGTCCTCGCCGGCCTTCGTGTACGTCTTCACGATCCGGTCGATGAGCTGCTTCAGACCGGTCTCGCGCTGCGGGGTGCCGACCGCACCGCGGAAGTACTTGCTGGTGACGATGTTGACCGCGTTCACCGACCAGAAGTCGGGGAACTCGACGCCGCGCTGCTCGAAGTTGACCGAGCCGTCGCGCCAGTTGGTCATGACGACGTCACGGCGCTCCCAGCTCACCTCGTCGTACGGGTGCACGCCGGGGGTGGTGTGGATGCGCTCGATACGCAGGCCGCCCTTGGCAGTCTTGGTCCCCTTGGCGCGGGAACCTCGTGCCGAGCCGCTCGCCGTCTCTGTCATGCCGCTTCCTCCCATATGCGGGCAAAAACGCCCTAAAGTGCCAGCGCTATTCCGCGGCACGGTGCTGTGTATCTGTATCTACGTCTCTTCGCACGACTCACCGGCCACACCGCGGCGCCTGAGCGCCGGGGCGAGGGCCGTCCGGTCAGTCGGCGGCGGAGGCGGGCACGGGGACCGAACCGGTCCCACCGGGCCCGCACTCTTCGGGGTGAGGCCGCCGGTCGCGCAGTTCCACGATGGCGGTCTCGAAGTCTTCAAGGGTGTCGAACGCTTTGTAAACGGATGCGAACCGCAGGTACGCGACCAGGTCGAGCTCCTGCAACGGGCCGAGGATGGCCAGACCCACGTCGTGGGTGGTCAGCTCGGCGCTCCCGGTGGCGCGCACCGCCTCCTCGACCCGCTGGCCGAGCTTGGCGAGGGCGTCCTCGGTGACCGGCCGCCCCTGGCACGCCTTGCGCACGCCGGAGATGACCTTGGTACGGCTGAAGGGTTCGGTCACCCCGCTGCGCTTGATCACCATCAGCGAGGCCGTCTCCACCGTCGTGAAGCGACGGGAGCAGTCGGGGCACTGACGGCGCCTGCGGATCGACGTGCCGTCGTCCGTGGTGCGGCTGTCGACGACGCGGCTGTCGGGGTGCCTGCAGAAGGGGCAGTGCATGGTTCCCTCACCCTCCCTGATGGCACGACCGAATCACCCCACGAGGCCCCTGAACGACGGAGACAAGCTCTGCCGGGGGCTCGTGAAGCAGCCACCAGCATATGCGATGTCGGGACCCTCGGCAGACCGAGGACCACAACTTCTGGGTGGCAGCGCTTATCCAACCACTAGATCTTGGGTTGCGGCGGATTTACCCCACTCCGCGTGTCGCACCGTCCGATAGGCGGATACGGGGTCCCGCGGTGCCACACTGGGCACGGCCCGGCCGGTGACGACCCGACCGGGAAGGGTACCGTAAGCAGCGGACACCGAGCCGAACCCGCGTTCGGCGAACCGAGCGTCTATACACCCCTCGAAATACCCACGCAGGACGATCTGCGATTTTTCACTCGAACGTGTGTTTGGCGCAACCTTTCGAAAGCTACTACCGTTGTCCAGCTAGGGAGAACATTTCGAGAGGGGCCGACGTGACCACGACCGCAGACAGTGCCACCATCACTGCCCAGAACCGCTCCCAGAGCCGACTCGAGCCGGTGCATGCCATGAACGACGCAAACCCGAACCCGGAGGCGGAGCCCGTCGTACGCCCCGCGCGCTCGCTGCCAGGTCGACCTCCGGGCATCCGCGCCGACAGCTCCGGACTCACGGACCGGCAGCGGAGGGTCATCGAGGTCATTCGCGACTCCGTGCAGCGCAGGGGCTACCCGCCGTCCATGCGGGAGATCGGCCAGGCCGTCGGCCTGTCGAGCACGTCGTCCGTCGCCCACCAGCTGATGGCTCTGGAGCGCAAGGGCTTCCTGCGGCGCGACCCTCACCGCCCCCGGGCGTACGAGGTGCGCGGTTCCGACCAGCCCAGCTCGCAGCCCACGGACACCACGGGCAAGCCCGCCGCGTCCTACGTTCCCCTGGTCGGCCGGATCGCGGCCGGCGGCCCGATCCTCGCCGAGGAGTCCGTCGAGGACGTGTTCCCGCTCCCCCGCCAGCTGGTGGGGGACGGCGAGCTCTTCGTCCTCAAGGTCGTCGGCGACTCGATGATCGAGGCCGCCATCTGTGACGGGGACTGGGTCACGGTCCGCCGCCAGCCGGTCGCGGAGAACGGGGACATCGTCGCCGCGATGCTCGACGGCGAAGCCACCGTCAAGCGGTTCAAGCGCGAGGACGGCCATGTCTGGCTCCTCCCGCACAACGCCGCCTACCAGCCGATTCCCGGCGACGAGGCGACCATCCTCGGCAAGGTCGTGGCCGTACTGCGTCGGGTCTGACCCCCGCCGCCTCCATCCAGCCCCCGGGACCCACTGCGCCGGTCCCGGGGGCTGTTTTGTGAAGATGGTTGGCGCTCGCGCTCCCGAGGAACTACTTTCCGTCGGCCTTCGCCGCGGCGTCGATCGAGGCGAGCGAGCGGCGGGCCTGGTTGCGGTCCGTGGTGAACCAGAAGTCCGGCAGCGTGGCCCGCAGGAAGCTCCCGTACCGGGCCGTGGCCAGTCGGGGGTCCAGCACGGCGACGACACCCCGATCGTCCATGGCCCGTACGAGGCGACCCGCGCCCTGGGCCATCAGCAGGGCGGCATGGGTGGCCGCGACGGCCATGAAGCCGTTGCCCCCGTGCTCCTCCACCGACTTCTGGCGGGCGCTCATCAGCGGGTCGTCGGGGCGCGGGAACGGGATCCGGTCCATGACCACGAGCTGGCAGCTGGGACCGGGCACGTCCACGCCCTGCCAGAGGGACAGCGTCCCGAACAGGCAGGTCTTCGGGTCGGCCGCGAATGCCTTGATCAGCTCGCCGAGCGTCTCTTCGCCCTGGAGCAGGATCGGGTTGTCGAGCCGGCCTCGCAGTTCCTCGGCGGCCGCCTTGGCGCCGCGCATGGAGGAGAACAGCCCGAGGGTGCGGCCGCCGGCCGCTTCGATCAGCTCGGCGAGCTCGTCCATCATGTCGCCGCGGGTGCCCTCACGGCCGGGTGTGGCCAGGTGCTTGGCGACGTAGAGGATTCCCTGCTTCGGGTAGTCGAAGGGCGAGCCGACGTCCAGCCCCTTCCAGAGCGGTACGTCCTCCCCTTCCACTCCCTCGGGGGAGAGCCCCATCGAGGCCGCGACGCCGTTGAAGTCGCCGCCGAGCTTGAGGGTGGCCGAGGTCAGGACCACCGACCGGTCCTCGAACAGCTTCTCGCGCAGCAGACCGGACACGGACAGCGGGGCGACCCGGAGGGTGGCGCCGAAGCGGTCGTGGCGCTCGTACCAGACGACGTCGTACTCGGAGCCGTTGCTGATCCGCTCGGCCACCGTGTGGATGCTCTCCACCGCGGCCAGGGCCTGCTTGCGGACCGCATCCTCGTCGTGGACGGACTTGTCACGGGTCGCACCGATCGCGGAGATCACGTTGCGCGCCGCGTCCCGCAGGGCCATCAGCGCGTAGCCGAGGTCCTCGGGGACCTCTTCCAGCCGGCCGGGGAGCGCCAGCTCCATGACGCGTTCGAAGGATTCGGAGGCAGTCTGGAGGGCGTCCGCGACCTTCTCGTCGACCAGCTTGGCCGCACGCTTCACGGCCCGGTTGACCTGCCCTGGGGTGAGCTCGCCGGTGGCGACCCCGGTCACCCGGGAGACCAGTTCGTGCGCCTCGTCAACGATCAGTACCTCGTGCTGGGGCAGCACGGGTGCGCCCTCGATGGCGTCGATGGCGAGCAGGGCGTGGTTGGTGACCACCACGTCCGCGAGCTTGGCCCGCTCGCGGGCGGCCTCGGCGAAGCACTCGGCCCCGTACGCGCACTTCGTCGCGCCCAGACACTCGCGGGAGGAGACCGAGATCTGACCCCAGGCCTTGTCGGAAACGCCCGGGGTGAGGTCGTCGCGGTCGCCGGTCTCCGTCTCGTCCGCCCAGTCGCGCAGGCGCAGCAGGTCCTTGCCGAGCTTGCTCGTGGGGGTGGCCGCTTCGAACTGGTCGAAGAGGCCTTCCTCCTCGTCCTGCGGCGCACCCTCGTGCAGACGGTGCAGGCACAGGTAGTTGGACCGGCCCTTGAGCATGGCGAACTGCGGGCGGCGGCGCAGCTGTGGGTGCAGCGCCTCCACCGTCCGCGGCAGGTCGCGCTCGACGAGCTGCCGCTGGAGGGCGAGGGTCGCCGTGGCCACGACCACGCGCTCACCGTGAGCGAGGGCCGGCACCAGGTAGCCGAGGGACTTGCCGGTGCCGGTACCGGCCTGGATGAGCCGGTGGGAGTTGTCGTCGATCGCTTCGGCGACGGCTTCGGCCATGGCCACCTGGCCGGGGCGCTCCGTGCCGCCGACGGCGGAGACGGCGGCGTGCAGCAGGTCGGGGAGGGAGGGCTTCGTCATAGCACTGCCAACCCTACGGGGCCCCACCGACAGTGAGCGCACCGGCGAGCTTTCATGGTCGGTACAAGGGGTTGGGTACGGTGCCGTGCTGCACGGCGTGCGGGCGGTCGGGGCGGTCGCGGTAACCGTCCTCATAGAGCCGGTTCCGGTTCAGGCAGAGCCGTCCGATGCTTTCGCCGAGCAGGTCGAAAAGCTCGTAGCGGTCCTTGAGCTCCGGGAAGCGGGCCTGGTGGCGGACGATCTCCGCCCGGACGAGGGACCAGAACTCGGCCTCCGGGACGTCGAGCCGCTCCTCGCACAGGGCCGAGAGGTAGCGGAAGACTCCCACGAAGAGCCCGGAGTGGATGAACTGGGGCAGGAAGTCCGCGGGCTCGGTGAGCAGGACGGACCGGACCTCTTCGGGAAGCGAGGCCAGCTCGGGAAGGGGCTCGTCGGTGATGTTGATGTCGTCCACGAAGTCCTTCACCGCCAGCCGGACGGGCACCTCGCGCTCGTCGAAGATCACGACGGTGTTCTCCCCGTGCGGCGAGAAGACGGTCCCGTAGCGGTAGAGGAAGTGGAGCAGCGGGGGCAGGACGGCGGCGAAGAGGTGCTGGAGCCAGACGGCCGGGGCCAGCCCGGACCGGGCGACGAGTTCCGCGGTGAAGGAACGTCCGCGCGGGTCGGTGTGGAGGAGCGAGGCGAGGGTACGGGCGCGCTCGCCGGGGGCGAGGCGGCCGGTCAGGGGCTCGCGCCAGATCGCGCCGAGGAGCTCCTTGTACTGGTACGGGACCTCGGGCAGCTCGTCGTAGACGGGATGGCGGACGGTGACGGAGGCGACCTCGCCGAGCAGGATCACCCCGCATTCGTCGCGGAGGAAGGGGTCGCCGTCACGGAGGGAGTGGATCCAGGCGGTGACGGCGGGGGCGGCGAGGGCCAGGTCGGAGGGCAGGCCGCGCCAGACCATGGTGTTGAAGACGGAGAGCGGCAGTTTGACGCTGTGCCGGTCGGGGCGCGTGAGGTTGAGGAAGGTGCGGATCGACTGCTGTGGCAGGCGCACGTCCGGGTCGGCGGGGAGCGGGACGAGGGTGCCGGCGGCGAGGGCCGGAGCGAAGAGTGGGAGGACCACCTCGTCCCACTGCCAGGGGTGGACCGGGAAGTAGAGGTAGCCGAACGGGTCCAGTCCACGGTCGCGCAGGGTCTGGTCGAAGGCGGCGCGGGTGCCGGGGTCGAGCTCGGCGGAGTAGAGGCGGGCGGGGTCCTCCAGGCCCGCGGTGCCGCGGTAGACGGCGAGGGAGGTGTGGGCGGCGAGCCAGGGCAGCTGCTGGCGGGTGCGGGCCTCGGGTGCCCAGGCCGCGGTGTCGGAGGCGGAGAGACCGATGCGGCCCTTGTTGAGGACGAGCCAGGGGTGACCGGTCTGGTGGCCTTCGAGGGCGGCATAGTCGAGTTCCGCGAGGACATCGGCGGTGAGCGCGGTGTGGTCGATCCGGGCGTCTGCGGCGAGCGTGGCGCTGAGTTCGCGGACGAGGTGGCCGAGGGTCGCGCCGTCGAGGCCGAGGAGGGTGCGGGCGCGGATGAGGAAGGCGTACGGGTCCCCGAAGGCGATCGGCGGCTGGGTGGAGGGCGGCGCCGGGGTGAGGGTGATGCTGTCCGGGCCGACGTGCCAGCTGCCGTAGGCGCGGCGGCGGGCCCGGAAGCCGAGGCTGCTGCCGTCGTCGAGGGTGAGGGTCCAGGCGTCACCGGCCCGGACAGGGGACGGGGCAGGGACGGCCGCTGAGACGGCGGCTGAGACGGGGACTGGGATTGAAACTAGGACTGGGACTGGGACTGGGCTGATGATCTCCTCGTAGGCGAACTCGGAGAGCATCTTCGCGAGCAGTCGGCGGGACGCGAAGTCCCAGGTCGGGCCGTTGAGTTCGGGTGGCGTACAGGGGTGCTGGGGCGAGGGAGGCACGGGCGGTTCGGTGGAGTCGGGGTCTGTGGGGAAGTTCGGCACGGGTCTCCTCGGGGCTCGGGAACTTTGCCGCGTGGCGCGGAGTTTTCGAAGGGAGAGGTGCGAAGCGGCGGAACGGTCGGGGCCTGCGGGGCGGCAGTCAGAGGAGATTGCGCAGCGCCCGCTCCCGGATCATCAGGGCGGCTCGCTTCTCGGGAAGGTCGATTTCCGCGAAACAGCGGAAACCCGAGCCCAGGAAGGCTGATACGGAGGGGGTGTTGCGAATGTCCGGTTCCGCGATGACGCGTGTGCAGCGAGGTCGGTTGTCGAGCACCAGGTCGGCGACGGCGCGCAGCAGCGTGGTGCCCAGGCCCCGGCCGCGGTTCGTGCCGTCTCCGATCAGCAGGTGGATACCCGTGTCGTGGGGGCGCGCCGGGTAGTACCGGGACAGCGGGTCGAGGTCGGCCCGGTAGATCTCCCAGTAGCTCATCGGCGTGCCGTCGAGGAGGCCGAGGCAGGGGATGCTGCGGCCGTCCCCGTCGAGTTGGGCCCGTAGGTGGGCCTCGGTGACGGCTGCGGGGCCGGCGAGTTCCCAGGAGGCGTCCACTTCGGGGTCGTTCATCCAGCCGGTCAGCAGCTCCAGGTCCCGGTCCGCTCGTACGGGTTCCAGGCGGAAGGCGCCGGCGGGGGTGTCGGTGCTGCCCCAGATCGCCGGGGAGTCGAGCAGGTCTGCCTCGGCGAGCAGGGGCAACAGGTCCACGGGGAGCCGTAGTTCGACGGTGTCGTCGATGGCGCGGAGGTTGCCGAACGCGCGGGTGGCGGAGCCGACGGGATCGGCGGGTGTTTCGGTGGAGGGCATCAGGGGGCTCTTCTCCGTGTCAGCGCTGACGCGTCAATCGTGAAGGGGGTTGGCGATGGTGACGTAGACGGACTGGGTGTCGACGGGGCCGACCAGCTCGTCGAGGCCGCCCAGGCGGGTGAGCAGGTTGGCCTTGCAGCGCAGGGTGGGTGAGTCGAGCAGCCGCGCAGGGAGCGGGCCGAGGTGGGCGGCCTTGCCGAGGAACCGGCGGAAGGCGGCGAGCAGTACGCGCTCGTCGGCGAGCCGTTGGGAACCGAAGGCGCCGATGAGGCCGAGCACGTTGTTGATGCCGAGGTAGTAGGCGAAGCGTTCGTCGGTGACGGCGTCGGAGACGAAGGTGTCGCTGGCGCTGCCGATCCCGGGGAGCCGCTGCTCCAGTTCCGTGCGGCGGGATGCGCGGAAGTAGTAGCCCTGGTTGTCGCGGAATCGGCCGCCGACCGGCCAGCCGGCCGGGTCGAGGAGTACCAGGGTGTTCTGCTGGTGGGCTTCGAGGGCGATGCCGGCGAGCGCGTCGAAGGCGAGCACCGGCAGGACCACGTGGTCGAGGTAGCGCAGGAACCACTCGGCGGCGACGGCCGAGGTGGGACGTCCGGTGGTGGCGGCGAGGCGTGCGACGGTCTCGGCGAGCCGGGAGCTGAAGGTGGTCCGGCCGGGCCACGGGCGGGGAGCGGTCAGAGCGGCGACGCAGACGGCGTCGTCGGAGGAGCGGAAGGGGTTGTGGCGGAGCAGGGCGTCGAGTCCGGGGACGGGGGTGCCGTCCGGGGCGTCGACGGCGACCCAGGCCGGGTCGCGGACGATGTCGAAGCCGGGGTGGCCTGTCTGCCACTGCTCGGCAAGGCCGGTGCGGAGCAGCCGGTGCACCTCGACGCCGCGGTGGAGTTCCTTGCGGAGGTTCTCGCGGCGGGAGTTGGTGATGCGAAGGCCCAGGGAGAGCTTGAGCATCGCGGGGGCGCCGGGGCGGTGGACGGTTCGTACGGAGGAGGTGGGGTACCAGGAGTCGCCGTGGGGGCCCAGGTTGTGCAGGAGTCCCGCGTCGAGGAGGGCGGCGACGGCGGGGCGCTGGAGCAGGTCGCGGGCCTGCCAGGGGTGAAGGGGCAAGGGGGTGGCACCATCGGGCACCGGAAGGCCGGGGGCGAGCCGGCCGAGGAGCTGGGCGGTGGAGACGGGGCGGCCTCGTTCGGTCCAGGCCGATTCCGTGGCGAGGGCGGAGGGTTCGACGGCGAACCAGTGCAGGGGGAAGGAGCCGTGCAGTTCGGGTGAGTAGCGGCGCACTTCGGTCTCGGAGAGCCCTTCGCGGCTCTTCGGGTCCGGCTGGAGGGGGTGGCCGAGGAGGAGGGACTGCTCGGCGGTGAGGAAGCGGTCCCCGCCCACGGGGGCCGGGGCGGTGGGGCGTTCGCGCCGGTCCGCGATGAACTCGGCGGTGCGGCGGACCGAGTCGGCCACGCGGGCCACGAGGTCGGCGGAACTGCGGTCGCTGTCGGCGGGGGTGCGGTTGCCTTCGCGGGCGAGGAGGGCCGCAAGGGTTACGGCGTCCAGCGCGGGCGCGGTGGTGGGCGCGGCTTCCAGTCGCGCCGGGCCGAAGCGGTGCCAGCCCGCCGGGGACCAGTAGCGGACGGCGACGAGCAGGGCCGCGCCGGAAGCGGGCAGGGGGATGCGCAACCGGGTCCCCGTCGGACCGTCGGGCCGGCGGAGTCCGGCTTCGCGAACCCAGCAGCGGAGCAGGTTCTCGACGGCCGCGGCCTCGGCGGCGACCGCCGGGTCCGGGTGGTCCAGGAGCTCGGGCGGCCCGGCCGGCTCCGACCGGGTGAAGTCGCTCCGGCTCGTGCGGGGCGGGGCCGTGCCGTCCTTCTGCCGCGGCACTGTGGTCGCCGCGGGGACCTCCGCCGCCGGTGCCCGTCGGTGCGGGTCGCCGATGGTCGCGTACGACCCGTCGGCCCCGGCCGCGGACTCGGCGGGCGTGGCCCAGGGTTGGGCGGCCTCGGGGGGGTTACCCCACGGGGTGGCGAACCCGGGGGGTGCGATCTCGGGCTGGGCCGGCTCAGGGGGTGTGGCCCACGGGTTGGCGGGCTCGTTCGCCGGAGCCGACGGCTGCGCGGGTTCCGCTGGTCGGGCCGACGGCTGCGCGGCTTGCCCCGGCTGCACGCTCTCCGTGGGGGCGGTCCACGGCGATCCCGGCTGCGCCGACCGGGCCAGTGTCGGCGCCGTTTCACCCGGGGCGGTCCCCGGCCGCGCTTGCTCCGCCGGCTGGGCCGGGGGCTGCGCGCTCTCCGTGATTGCGGTCCGCGGCGGCGCGGGCTCGACTGGCCGGGCATGAGGCGGCGCGGTCTCCCAAGGGCCGGGGCCGGGGGTCTGCGGTGACGGCGGCTGCCCCGTGGGGGCGGAGGGATGGTGCTGCGCCGTGGGTGTTGGTGTGGCGGGCGTTGGGGGCAGGAGCCGGCTCTCGTCGCCGCCGGGGCCGGGAGTCGGGGTGGCATGGTGCGCGTCGGGCATCGCGGGTCCTCGGGGTACGGGTCAGTGGGGCTGGCGGGCGGCTGCCGGGATGGCGTCGGCCAGGCGGTCGAGGACCGCCGCGGCCTGCTCGTCGGTCAGGGTCAGCGGGGGTAGCAGGCGGACGACAGCGGAGTGGCGGCCGCCGAGTTCGACGATCAGCCCGCGGTCCAGGCACTCCTGGCGGACGGCCGCGGCGAGGGCGGGGGCGCAGGCTCCGGTGTCGGGGTCGACGAGTTCGACGCCGATCATCAGGCCGCGGCCCCGTACGTCCCCGATGCAGGGGTGAGCGGAGGCGAGGCCGCGCAGGGCCGTGAGCATCCGCTCGCCCAGGGCGGCGGCGCGCTCGGCGAGACGGTGCTCGCGGACGTAGGCGAGGGTGGCGGTGCCGGCCGCCATGGCCAGCTGGTTGCCCCGAAAGGTGCCGGCGTGCGCGCCGGGAGCCCAGACGTCCAGGCTCGCCCGGTACACGATCACCGCGAGCGGCAGGCTGCCGCCGATCGCCTTGGACAGGACGAGTACGTCGGGCACCACCCCGGCGTGGTCCACCCCCCAGAAGGCGCCGGTCCGACCGACCCCCGTCTGCACCTCGTCCGCGATCAGTGGGATCCCCCGCGCCTGGGTGATCTCGCGCATCCGGCGCAACCAGGCGTCGGGGGCCGGGAGGACCCCGCCCTCACCCTGGACGGGTTCGATGATCATCCCGGCGGGTGCGGGGACCCCGCCCTTGGGGTCGTCCAGGAGGTTCTCCGTCCAGCGGGCGCCGAGTTCGGCACCCTCGACACCGCCGACGCCGAACGGGCAGCGGAAGTCCTGCGGGTACGGGAGCCGGGTCACCCGTACGTCCGCGGCTCCGCCCGAGGCGTCCAGGGCTCCGGCGGTCATCCCGTGGTAGGCACCCGTGAAGGCGAGCAGCCCGGAACGCCCCGTCGCGGTGCGGACCAGTTTGAGGGCCGCCTCCACCGCGTCCGTGCCGGCCGGTCCGCAGAACTGGATCCGGGCGTCGGCGGCCAGGGCGGGCGGCAGATTGGCGAAGAGCTCGGTGGTGAACGCGTCCTTGACCGGGGTCGCGAGGTCCAGCACGTGTAGCGGAGCCCCGGAGTCGAGGATGCCCCGGATGGCTTCCAACACCACGGGGTGGTTGTGCCCGAGGGCGAGGGTGCCGGCACCGGAGAGGCAGTCGAGGTAGCGCCGTCCGTCGGCGCCCTCGATGGTCAGGCCGCGGGCGCGCACCGGGACGATGGGCAGGGAGCGCGCGTACGTCCGTGCGGCGGACTCCCGTTGGGCCTGCCTGCGCAGGATGCCGTCGGCGGCGCCGGGGGTCCGCCGTGGCCGACTGCCCTGGGGCGGCACCTGTGCCACGGATGACGCGTCCACGGACACGGACACGGACGCGGAAGCGACGGACGCGGACGCCGACGCGTCCACCGCCGGCTCGGTCAAAGCCACGAGTGTCGGACCTCCCACACTGATTGCTCTTCCGGATTGCGCCTCGAACATCAACGCTGCTCCCCCATCCCCCGTACGTACCAACGACGGTGACGGCGGCGGATCACGGGTGGGCCCAAGATCCTTGCCCTTCGAGGGGCGAGACACCCCGGCGAGTCAGGAACCACGGCCCCGGGCTGTGCCGTCCCCAACGTCGGCGGCATAGTGGGTTGCTGCACTCGACGCCTCGAATCCACCAGGGGGACGAACGACATGCGACCGAACCGACCGGTCACCGCGCTGCTGTGCGCGGCCGCGCTCGCGCTGACCGCCGCGGCCTGCGGCCCCGGCGACGATCAGGCCGGCGGCGACGCCAAGCCGACCGTGGCACAGAGCAGTCCGGGCACGGGCGGGATCAAGATCCCGGACCAGCTCAAGGACAAGCTCAAGGAGCACGGCATCGACCTGGAGAAGTGGAAGGGGGGCGAGTGGAAGAACTGGAAGAAGGAGGACTGGCTCCGCGAGGCGGGCGACTACATCAACCCGATCATCGAGGGCCTGTGGGACCCCGACCGCATGCGTGATGCCGAGCAGCCGAAGCCGCCCTCCGTGGACCCGGACGCGGGCAAGGACCAGGGCGTCACCGACCCGACCCCGGCGCCGGTGGCCGCCAAGCCGGCGACCCCGCCCTACCACCAGAGCGTTCCGGCTTCCGGCAAGGTCTTCTTCGACGGGCCCGAGGGTTCGATGGTCTGCTCGGCGACCGTGATCAAGGACCCGGCGCACCCCGGCAAGTCCAACATGGTGTGGACGGCCGGCCACTGCGTGCACGCGGGCAAGTCCGGTGGCTGGTACCGCAACATCGCGTTCGTCCCGTCCTACAACAACGCGGGCAAGCCGGCCGCGCAGCTCAAGGGCGCGCCCCGGGAGCAGGTGGCTCCGTACGGCGTGTGGTGGAGCGACTGGGCGCAGACCTCCGACCAGTGGATCGCGACCGGCGGTCCGACCGGCGGTGCGGGTGCCCCGTTCGACTTCGCGGTGCTGCACGTGACCCCCGAGCAGGGCAGCGGCAAGTCGCTCGAGGAGACGGTCGGTTCGGCGCTTCCGGTGGAGTTCAACGCTCCGGCGGTGCCGAAGGTCGCGAACATCACCGCGACCGGCTACCCGGCTGCGGCCCCCTTCGACGGCCAGAAGGCCTACCAGTGCGCTGACAAGCCGGGGCGGCTGTCGCTGAACTCGACGGACCCGGTGATGTACCGCATCGGCTGCACCATGACCGGCGGTTCCTCCGGCGGCGGCTGGGTCGCGGCGGGTGCCGACGGCAAGCCGGCGCTGGTGTCGAACACCTCGATCGGCCCGGCCAAGGCGGGCTGGCTGGCCGGACCCCGTCTGGGCCCGGAGGCGAAGGGCATCTTCGACGCCGTGAGCGCCAAGTTCAAGTAGTCCTGTGGAAACGGCTGAGGGCCCCCGCTCACCGCGGGGGCCCTCAGCCGTTCGGTCGGCTCAGCCGAGCCGATTCCGGCTCAGCTCAGCTCAGCGCTTCGCGAGCGCGTACGGAGCCAGGTCCGCCGCCAGTTCCTGGTGGACCCGCGCCTTGAGCAGGGTGCCCTCCGCGGTGTGCTCCTCGGAGATCACCTCGCCCTCGGCGTGCGCCTTGGCCACCAGCGAGCCGAGCGTGTAGGGCACCAGGGCCTCCACCTCGACCTCGGGCCGGGGCAGCTCGGTGTCGATGAGCGCGAGCAGTTCCTCGATGCCCAGGCCCGTCCGCGCCGAGACGGCGATGGAGTGCCGCTCGATCCGCAGCAGCCGCTGCAGGACGAGCGGGTCCGCCGCGTCCGCCTTGTTGATCACCACGATCTCGGGCACGTTGACCGCGCCGACCTCGCGGATCACCTCGCGCACGGCCGCCAGCTGCTCTTCCGGCGTCGGGTGCGAGCCGTCCACGATGTGCAGGATGAGATCGGCGTCGCCGACCTCCTCCATCGTGGAGCGGAACGCCTCGACGAGGTGGTGGGGCAGGTGCCGGACGAAGCCGACCGTGTCGGCCAGGGTGTAGATCCGGCCGCTCGGCGTCTCGGCCCGGCGCACGGTCGGGTCGAGGGTGGCGAACAGCGCGTTCTCCACCAGTACACCCGCGCCCGTGAGGCGGTTGAGGAGCGAGGACTTCCCGGCGTTGGTGTAGCCGGCGATGGCGACCGAGGGCACCTTGTTGCGACGCCGTTCCTGCCGCTTGATGTCGCGGCCGGTCTTCATGTCCGCGATCTCCCGGCGCATCTTCGCCATCTTCTCGCGGATCCGGCGCCGGTCGGTCTCGATCTTGGTCTCACCGGGACCGCGGGTCGCCATGCCGCCACCACCGCCGCCACCCATCTGGCGGGACAGCGAGGCACCCCAGCCGCGCAGTCGCGGCAGCATGTACTGCATCTGCGCGAGCGCGACCTGCGCCTTGCCCTCTCGGGACTTGGCGTGCTGGGCGAAGATGTCGAGGATGAGGGCGGTCCGGTCGACCACCTTCACCTTGACGACGTCTTCGAGCGCGATGAGCTGACCGGGGCTGAGCTCGCCGTCGCAGACGACGGTGTCGGCTCCGCTCTCCATGACGATGTCACGCAGCTCGCGCGCCTTGCCCGAGCCGATGAAGGTGGCCGGGTCCGGCTTGTCGCGGCGCTGGATCACGCCGTCGAGGACGAGAGCACCTGCCGTCTCGGCGAGCGCCGCGAGCTCCGCTAGGGAGTTCTCCGCGTCGTTCACCGTGCCGGAGGTCCAGACACCGACGAGTACGACGCGCTCCAGGCGCAGCTGTCGGTACTCGACCTCGGTGACGTCTTCGAGCTCGGTGGAGAGGCCGGCCACGCGGCGCAGAGCCGCGCGCTCGGAGCGTTCGAACTGCTCGCCGTCCCGGTCTCCGTCGATCTCGTGGCTCCAGGCGACGTCCTCTTCCATCAGGGCATCGGCCCGAAGGCTCTCGGTGAAGCTCTGCGAGTCGCGCACGTCCTGAGCGTCCTGTGCGTCCCGCGCGTCCTGGGAAGGGGAAGAAGAGGAGGTCATTGGATCCTTACGTCGATTCGAATAGCACGGTCACGTCAGCCGTCAGGTCCAACGTGGAACTGTCACGTCCAACGTGTCACACCGCCCGGGGATTCCCCGAAGGGGCCCCGCCGCAGTGACTCCATCGATGGTGACATGCCCGTTCCTCACCGGTCACACCCTTTATTCGACGGGCGCGGCCCCGCTCCATTCCGGGTGTCCCGGCATCGCCGGGGTCGTCTTCCCGTACAGCCACGGCTCCAGGAAGGCCTTCAGGTCCCGGCCCGCCTCCTGCGAGGCCAGGCGTACGAAGTCCTCGGTGCCCGCGACGGAGTCCCGGTGCTCGGTCACCCAGCGCCGTTGGATCCGGTCGAAGGCCGCGGTGCCGATCTCCTGGCGCAGCGCGTAGAGGATCAGCGCGGACCCGTCGTAGACCACCGGCCGGAACAGCCCGATCTTCTCCCCGGGGGCGGCTGCCTTCGGGGCGGCCGGGGGACCGCCCGCGGCCCGCCACTGGTCGGAGCGCTGGTACGCCTCGCGCATGCGCCGCTCCAGGGAGTACTTGCCGAGGCCGTCGGCGTACAGGGCCTCGTACCAGGTGGCGTGGCCCTCGTTGAGCCACAGGTCGGACCAGGTCCGCGGGCTGACGCTGTCGCCGAACCACTGGTGGGCGAGCTCGTGCACCATCACTGATTCCACGTACCACTCGGGGTAGCCCTCTCCGGAGAAGAGGCTGTGTTCGAAGAGCGAGAGGGTCTGGGTCTCCAGCTCGAAGCCGGTGTTCGCCCGTGCGATCAGGATCCCGTAGTTCTCGAAGGGGTAGCGGCCGACGCGCTCCTCCATCCACGCGACCTGGCCGGCGGTCTTCTTCAGCCAGGGGGCCAGCCGCTCCCGGTCCGCCGCGGGCACCACGTCGCGCAGCGGCAGCCCGTGCGGGCCGGTGCCGTGGACGACGGCGGACTTGCCGACGGAGACCTGGGCCAGCTCGGTGGCCATGGGGTGCAGGGTCCGGTACGTCCAGGTCGTCCCGCCGGCCGCGCGGGGGGCGGGCAGGGCGCCGGGCACCCCGTTGGCCACGGCCGTGAGCCCGGCCGGGGCGGTGATCCGGAAGGTGAAGTACGCCTTGTCGGCGGGGTGGTCGTTGCAGGGGAAGACCCGGTGGGCGGCGTCCGCCTGGTTGGCCATGGCCAGGCCGTCCTCGGTGGGCACCCAGCCGCCGTCCCCCCGGCCGCGCGGGTCGCTGGTGTGCCGGACGGTGATGTGCAGCGGCACGTTGCGCGCGATGGGGCGTGCGGGGGTCAGTACGAGGTCCTCGCCCGCGGTCTCGAACCGGGCCGGCTCCCCGTTGACCTCGACGGACGACACCTTGCCGTGGGTGAAGTCGAGGTTGATCAGCTCCATCGGCCGCAGGGCGCGGGCTTCGATGACGGTGACCGCGTCGAGGGGGCTCTTGTTGTCCTTGTACGTGAAGGACAGGTCGTACGAGAGCACGTCGTACCCGGGGTTCCCGAGCTCCGGGAACAGCCGGTCGCCGATGCCCAGCGGCGTCGGCGCGGGCAGGACGGCGGCGACGAGGGTGAGGGAGGCCGCGGCGAGCAGGGCGGCGCGCAGGCGGGGGGAGGTGAGCTGCATCCACCACCGCTTACCAGCGCCCGCCGCACGGCCGCGCACGGCGCGCGACGGGACCACCCGAACGGGACCTTCCGGGGGCCGCCCGCTGACACGTCAGGGGCCCCTGGCAGCGGCCGGCGGAGCTGGGCGCGGCTACGCCCGGCTGAGGCCCGGCTACACCCGGCTGACGTCGTAGACGCCCGGGACGTCGCGCATCGCCCGCATCAGGGCGGGCAGCCCGGCCGCGTCGGGCAGCTGGAGGGTGTAGCTGTGCCGGACCCGCTGTTCGACCGGGGGTTCCACGGTCGCGGAGACGACCTCGACGCCCTCCCGGGCGATGGCCTCGGTGAGGTCGGCCAGCAGGTGGGGGCGGCCGAACGATTCAGCGAGCAGGGTGACCCGGCAATCGGCGGTGGCCCGCCAGTGCACGGCCACCGAGGTCCGCCCCACGGCCCGCATCTGCGCCACCGCCGCGCAGTGGATGCGGTGCACGGTGACGGCCCCGCCGCGGACGACAAACCCGGCGACCGCGTCCGGCGGCACCGGGGTGCAGCACCCGGCGAGCCGTACGGGGGCGTCCGGCAGGTCGGCGACGGCGTTGGCGCCGCCGCCGCGGGCGCCGACGACCGAGAGGGGTGCCCGCGCGGCGGAGGTGGTGGAGAGGGCCCGGTCGGGGTGGGCTTCGAGCCAGCTGCTGATGGCGATGCGGGCGGCCGGGGTCTTCGCATGGTCCAGCCATTCGGCGGCCGGTCCCGAGGAGGCGTCCTGCGCGAGCAGCAGCTGCACGGTGTCGCCGTCGGAGAGTGCGGAGGAGAGGGAGGTGAGGCGCCCGTTGACCCGGGCGCCGATACAGCCGTGGGCCGCCTCGCCGTGCTGCGCGTAGGCGGCGTCGATACAGCTGGCCCCGGCCGGCAGGCCCAGCGTGCCCCCGTCCGCGCGGAAGACGGTGATCTCCCTGTCCTGGGCCAGCTCCGCGCGGAGGACGCTCCAGAAGGTGTCGGGGTCGGGCGCGGACTGCTGCCAGTCGAGCAGCCGGGACAGCCAGCCGGGGCGGGTCGGGTCCACCCGTTCCTCGTCGCATTCGGCGGCGTCCGCCGAGGCGGTGACGTAGGGGTTGCCGAGGGCCACGACGCCCGCCTCCGCGACGCGGTGCATCTGCCGGGTCCGCACGATGACCTCGGCGACGTAGCCCTCGGGGGTGGCGACTGCGGTGTGCAGCGACTGGTAGAGGTTGAACTTGGGGGCGGCGATGAAGTCCTTGAACTCCGAGACGACC
The DNA here is from genome assembly GCF_036237315.1 of Streptomyces sp. NBC_01351. GTDB lineage: Bacteria > Actinomycetota > Actinomycetes > Streptomycetales > Streptomycetaceae > Streptomyces. Next base: position 2,286,363 of record NZ_CP108356.1, read on the forward strand.
GGGGTGAAGCAGGTGTGCAGCTCCCCCAGCACGGCGTAGCAGTCGGCGTTCTCGCCGACGAGGACGAGGACGCGGCCGAAGTCGGAGCCGCGCAGCTCGCCGCGTTTGAGGGCGACGCGGTGCACGGAGACGAAGTGCCGGGGGCGGACCTGTACCTCGGCGGCGATGCCGGCCTCGCGCAGCACGGTCCGTACGGAGTCGGCGATGGCGGGCAGCGGGTCGTTCTCGCCCGCGTGGGCGGCGATGAGCGCGCGGGTGTGCTCGTACTCCTCGGGGTGCAGGATCGCGAAGACGAGGTCTTCCAGCTCGGTCTTGAGGGCCTGGACGCCGAGCCGTTCGGCGAGCGGGATGAGGACGTCGCGGGTGACCTTGGCGATGCGGGCCTGTTTCTCGGGGCGCATCACGCCGAGGGTGCGCATGTTGTGGAGCCGGTCGGCGAGTTTGATGGACATCACGCGGACGTCGTTGCCGGTGGCGACGAGCATCTTGCGGAAGGTCTCGGGTTCGGCGGCGGCGCCGTAGTCGATCTTCTCGACCTTGGTGACGCCGTCGACGATGAAGCAGACCTCGTCGCCGAACTCCTCGCGGACCTGATCGAGGGTCACGTCGGTGTCCTCGACGGTGTCGTGGAGGAGAGAGGCCGTCAGGGTGGTGGTCTCGGCGCCGAGTTCGGCGAGGATCAGGGTGACGGCGAGCGGGTGTGTGATGTACGGCTCACCACTTTTTCGCATCTGACCGCGGTGCGAGGTCTCCGCGAGCAGATAGGCGCGCCGCAAAACGGACAGGTCGGCGTCCGGATGGTGGGCGCGGTGTGCTTCCGCGACATGCCCGATGGCGTCCGGAAGTCGGTCGCGAGACGTCGGCCCGAGCAGGGCCGCGCGGCCGAGCCGGCGCAGATCCAGCCTGGTCCGGCCACGTCTGCGGAGCTCAGGGCGCACTTCGGGGTGTGCTTCGGGGTTCGTGGCCTCTGCACTCATGGGCACCTCCGGCGGCTTCGACCGGCGGTGGCGGGCATGGGGTGAGCCCTCAGGGCCGGTGCCTGATGTTACCGACCCCACCACGTGGCGCAGTCCACCTCTCGCTGAGCGTGAAACGGATCACCCATTAGAGGGAAGCTTCAGCCGAAAGCCGTTTCGGTGAGCCAGGCCGCGTCGAACTCGCCCGCAGCCACGATCACGGCCGGTCCGGTCATGTCGATCCGGCCGTCGGGGTGTTCCGTGATGACGAGCGTGCCGCCGGGGAGGTCGACGGTGTACGTGACCGATTCGCCGGTGGCGGCCGGGTCCGCGCCGTCGCGGCGGATGGTGGCGACGGCGACGGCGCAGGCGCCGGTGCCGCAGGAGCGGGTCTCGCCGGAGCCGCGCTCGTGGACGCGCATGGCGACGTGCCGGGGGCCGCGGTCGACGACGAACTCGACGTTGACACCCGTCGGGTAGGCGGACGCCGGGCTGAAGTCGGGGGCGTCGTACAGCTTCCCGGCGTCGTCGAGGCTTTCAACGAAAGCCACGGCGTGCGGGTTCCCCATGTTCACGTTCCGCGCGGGCCAGCTCCGCGAGCCGACGCCGACGGTGACCTCGCCCTCGGGGAGTTCGGCGCGGCCCATGGAGACCGTGACGTCGCCCGCCTTGTCGAGGTGTACGCGCTTGACGCCCCCGCGGGTGGCGACGGCGAGGTCGCCGGGCTCCACGTGGCCGGCGTACTGGAGGTAGCGGGCGAAGACGCGTACGCCGTTGCCACACATCTCGGCGACGGAGCCGTCGCTGTTGCGGTAGTCCATGAACCACTCCGCCTCGTCGGCCAGGTGGGCCGCCTCGGGGTGCGCGGCGGACCGGACGACGTGCAGGACGCCGTCCGCGCCGATCCCGGCCCGCCGGTCGCACAGCTTCGCGACGGCGGAGGCCGGCAGCTCGATGGCGTTGTCCGGGTCCGGGACGATCACGAAGTCGTTCTCGGTGCCGTGGCCCTTGAGGAAGGAGAGGGTGGTCTGCGTCACCGGCCCATCGTACCGACCCCCTGGTCAGCGGCGCGGAGCCGTCCGATGGGCGGTCAGCGGCGCGGGTCGGGCAAGATCCGGAAGAGACGCCTAGCGGAGCCGCGCCACCCGGTACACGGCGAGCGCTACGACGGCCAGCGCGACCGCCGCGTACAGCGCGGCCATCCGCCAGTCGGGGCGGCGGCCGCTCCCCCGGGCCGGGAGTCCGGGCCAGGTGTAGCCCACGCGGCGGGCGGCCATCATGCCCCAGCCGCCGGCGCAGCAGCTGATGAGGAAGCCGAGCATCGCGACCACGGCTCCGCCGTCGCCGAACTCGAAGGCGAGCGGGAAGGCGAACATGAGCGAACCGGCGGTGGCCAGCATCACGATCGGGGCGATCTGCCACACGCGCAGGCGGCGCTGCGGGCGCAGCTCGACCTCGACCTCGGGTCCGGCGGCGGCTTCGGCCTCCGCGGAGTCGGGGGTGTCCGGGCCGTCGGGGGTCAGCCGCAGGGGACCCACGGGCAGCCCGAGGGTATCGGGGCCGTCCGAGTCGTCGGGCAGCTGCGGGCCGTCGGGCCGCTGCGGGCCGTCTGATCCGCCAGGCCGGTCGAGAAGCGTCGGGTCCGCTTCCCGCCGGGTGTCGTCCCGCCCGGTGTCACGAGGGCCGGCCTCCATCGCCACGCGCCCTCCCCACTCGGATTCCAGTACGCCGCCGTTCACCGCGGGTGACCGCACCCGCAGTGAATTTGATGATGGCACGCCCCCGGGCCCGGTACGGGCGCGCGGGTCGTCCCGATGCCATCACGTGATCAGGCTGTGACCGCTCGTTCGACCAACGACTGCGCGAGTCCGGTGAGTTCCCCACGGTCGGCGACGGCCCCGCTGAGCCAGTGGACACGCGGGTCGCGCCGGAACCAGGAGTCCTGGCGGCGGGCGAAGCGCTTGGTCGCCCGAACGGTCTCGGCCCGGGCCTCTTCCTCGGTGCATTCCCCGGCGAGCGCGGCGAGCACCTGCTGGTATCCGAGCGCCCTGGAGGCGGTGATTCCGTCGCGCAGGCCGCGGGCTTCCAGTGCGCGCACCTCGTCGACGAGCCCGGCCTCCCACATCCGGTCCACCCGGAGCGCGATCCGCTCGTCGAGCTCCGGCCGGGCCACGTCGACGCCGATCTGGACGGTGTCGTAGACGGACTCGTGGCCGGGCAGGTTGGCCGTGAAGGGGCGGCCGGTGATCTCGATGACCTCCAGCGCGCGCACGATCCGGCGGCCGTTGCTGGGCAGGATCGCCGCGCCGGCGGCCGGGTCCGCGGCGGCGAGGCGCGCGTGCAGGGCGCCGGAGCCGCGCAGGGTGAGCTCGCCCTCCAGCCTGGCTCGGACCTCGGGGTCGGTGCCGGGGAACTCCATGACGTCCAGGGCGCCCCGGACGTAGAGGCCGGAGCCTCCGACGAGGACGGGGGTACGGCCCTCGGCGAGCAGTTTGTCGATCTCGGCGCGGGCCAGGCGCTGGTACTCGGCCACGTTGGCGGTGTCGGTGACGTCCCAGATGTCGAGGAGGTGGTGCGGGACCCCGCCGCGCTCCTTGGTCGTCAGCTTGGCGGTGCCGATGTCCATCCCCCGGTACAGCTGCATGGAGTCGGCGTTGACGACTTCGCCGTCGAAATGACGGGCCAAGGCGACGCCCAGGTCGGACTTTCCTGCCGCGGTGGGACCGACGACGGCGATGACCCGCTGGGCGGGGGCTGCTTTCCTCACCGCCCCAGTCTCGCAGCCCTTCCGGTCAAGACACTGACATGTACCCGATCGAGCTACGTGACGGGGTGGGGGCGGGGTCGTTGCCCTGGCGAGGTTCGGCCCGGTGGAGGCCCCTGCGGCCAAGGCGGAACTTCACTCACACGAGTAACGTTATAGGAGGAGACATGGGCGTTTTTGATCGGCTTTTTCGCCGTAAGGACGCGGTCGTGACCGAGGAGGTCGCCGCCGGGTCCCCGACGGCGGAGTCCGGTTCGGCCGAGGAGACCGAGGCCGGGACGGCTGAGGAGGCGACGGCTGCCGTGGCGGCTCCGGCGGCGGAAGCCGTGGAGATCCCGAAGCAGCAGTCGGCCGAGGTGGCCGTGGACAGCGAAGCCGGCGAGGGTGCCCGTACGTAGCGACCGCCAACGGAAGGTGACCCATGGGCCTGCTGGACAATCTGAAGGCCAAGCTCGGGCCGGCGAAGGACAAGGTCGGCGACCTCGCCCAGAAGAACGAGGGCAAGATCGCCGAAGGTCTGGACAAGATGGCCAAGGCCGTGGACTCCAAGACCCACGGCAAGTACAGCGGCCGGATCACGAGCGGCACGGGCAAGGCGAAGGACGCCCTGGGCAAAATCGCGCACAAGGACACCCCCGGCAGCGGTCCGACGCCGCCGACGGCTTCCTGACGCGGTACGGGAAAGGGGCGCGGCACCGGCGACTGCCGGTCCCGCGCCCCTTCCTCGTATGTGCGGCGCCTACCGGGTTTCAGGACCAGGCGGCGACGAAGTACCCCACGCCGTACGGCGCGTCCTCGTACAGCAGCCGCCCGTCGAGGCCGGCGCCCTCGGCGGCGCCGGCCAGGACCTGCCAGGGGGCCCTGCCGGCGGCCTGGAGTTCGGTGGCGAGTTCGGCGTCGAGGGCGGCGAGGGCGGCCACGTCGGCGGCGGCGAGGGCGCGGGCGGCGGCCGCGTCGAAGGCGGCGGCGCGTCCGTCGAGGTAGCCGGGGGCCTTCAGGGTCCGTTTGGCGCTGCCGTCACCCATCACGAGCAGCGCGACCCGCTCGTCCCGCGCCGCGAGTTCCCGGCCGGCCCGGAGGCACCGGGCGGTGTCCAGCGGCTCGGCGACCCCGAGCCCCTCGACGGGGGCGGCGCCCCACCGCGCGTGGTGCAGCAGCCAGGCGCCGACGGCGAGCGAGGCCGGCAGCAGGCGCGGCCCCTCGTCACCCTCCCCGAGCTGTACGTCGGCCTCGACCCCGAATCCGCGGAAGCTGCCGCGGGCGCCCTGGGGGTAGGGCCCGCCGTGGTCCCCGTCGGCGGGACCTACGACGACCAGCAGGTCGGGCCGGGACGCGGCGAGCACCGCCAGCGCGTCGGAGCAGGCGGTACGGGCGTCGCCGAGTTCGGCGGCGGCTCCCGCGGCGACCTCCGGCACGAGCAGCGGTGGGGCGGGGCAGACGGCAGCGGCTACGAGCATGATCCGCAGCCTAACCGCAGAGCGGCTCGGACGGTGCCGGTCCGGGGTGCCGGTGCGGCTGGGGGTGGCGCGCCCCGAACGGCCCGGTGCGGGTTCAAGCCCTGGGGCTCCGCCCCAGACCCCGCGCCTCAAACGCCGGCGGGGCTGGAATTGCCCTCCAGGCAACCCGGCCCCGCCTGACGGCCTGCGTCAGCTCTGCGGCGCCGCGCAGCCCGAAGTGGCCACGGGCAGGGGGGCCGGGACGCCGAGCGTCGGGATGCCGAGCATGACGCCCGCCGGTTGGGCCGGGGCGGCGTTGCGCTTCTCCCAGGCGTCGCCGGCGCGCGTGCGCCGCACGCTCAGCGTCGGGCCCTCGGCCAGGAGGTGGTGCGGGGCCGCGTAGGTGATGTCCACGGTGACCACGTCACCCGGTCGGACCTCCGCGTCCGGCTTCGTGAAGTGCACCAGGCGGTTGTCGGGGGCGCGGCCGGACAGGCGGTGTGTGGCCCCGTCCTTGCGGCCCTCGCCCTCCGCGACCATGACCTCCAGCGTGCGGCCGACCTGCTTCTTGTTCTCCTCCCAGGAGATCTCCTCCTGGAGGGCGACCAGGCGCATGTAGCGGTCCTGAACGACCTCCTTGGGGATCTGCCCGTCCATGTCGGCGGCGGGGGTGCCGGGCCGCTTGGAGTACTGGAAGGTGAAGGCGTTCGCGAAGCGGGCCTCGCGCACCGCGTGCATCGTCTGCTGGAAGTCCTCCTCCGTCTCGCCGGGGAAGCCCACGATGATGTCGGTGGAGATCGCGGCGTGCGGGATCGCGGCGCGGACCTTCTCGATGATCCCGAGGAAACGCTCCTGCCGGTACGAGCGGCGCATCGCCTTGAGGATCGGGTCCGAACCGGACTGCATCGGCATGTGCAGCTGCGGCATCACGTTCGGGGTCTCCGCCATCGCCGCGATCACGTCGTCCGTGAAGTCGCGGGGGTGCGGCGAGGTGAAGCGGACCCGCTCCAGGCCCTCGATCTGGCCGCAGGCGCGCAGCAGCTTGCTGAAGGCCTCGCGGTCGCCGAGGTCGGAGCCGTACGCGTTCACGTTCTGGCCGAGCAGGGTGATCTCGGAGACGCCCTCGGCGACCAGGGCCTCCACCTCGGCGAGGATGTCGCCGGGACGGCGGTCCTCCTCCTTGCCGCGCAGCGCCGGGACGATGCAGAAGGTGCAGGTGTTGTTGCAGCCGACGGAGATCGAGACCCACGCGGCGTAGGCGGACTCGCGGCGGGTCGGGAGCGTGGAGGGGAACGCCTCCAGCGACTCGGCGATCTCGACCTGCGCCTCTTCCTGGATGCGGGCGCGCTCCAGCAGCACGGGGAGCTTGCCGATGTTGTGCGTACCGAAGACGACGTCGACCCAGGGGGCCCTCTTGACGATCGTGTCGCGGTCCTTCTGGGCGAGGCAGCCGCCGACGGCGATCTGCATGCCGGGGCGCTTCGTCTTCATCGGGGCCAGCCGGCCGAGGTTGCCGTACAGCTTGTTGTCGGCGTTCTCGCGGACCGCGCAGGTGTTGAAGACGACGACGTCGGCGTCGCCGTCGGAGCCCTCGGGCGCCCGGACGTAGCCGGCGTCCTCCAGCAGACCGGAGAGCCGCTCCGAGTCGTGCACGTTCATCTGGCACCCGTAGGTGCGCACCTCGTAGCTTCGCTTCTCGTCCACTGCCTGGCTCCGGTCGCTGCTGGTCATACGACAAGGGTAGGCGGTACCCGGGAGCCCTCCGGTCCCGCGTTCTGCAGGAGGCCGGAGCCGGGGGCTCGGGGTGTGGTGGGGGTGCGGTGGCGGCGGGGTGGGGCGTGACAGGAAGGGGGGTGGGTGGGAGGATCGCCGGCATGGCTCTCGTACCGCCCCGGATCGGCAGGCGCCACGCCCTGCGGGCCGTGGTGGCCCTGCTCGTCGTGCTCGGGGCTCTGGTGTGGTGGCTGCGGCCCTTCGGGGAGCCCGAGCTCAAGGGTGAGCTGACCTTCAGCACCGGCGTCCGGACCGGGGTCTACCACCTCTACGGGGAGCTGCTGGAGCAGGCGCTGAAGCAGGACGTGCCCGGGGTGAAGGTGCGGCTGGACCCCAGTGAGGGTTCGCAGCAGAACCTCGCGCGGGTGGCCGCCGGCGAAGCCGATTTCACGGTGGCGACGGCCGACGCGGTCGCCAAGTACCGGCTCGACGGGAAGCCCGGCGCCTCCAGTCTGCGCGGGGTCGCCCGGCTCTACGACGACTACGTCCAGCTGGTGGTCCCGGCCGGGTCCCCGGTGCAGTCGGCGCGGGACCTGCGCGGCAAGCGGGTCGCGGTGGGCCAGCCCGGTTCCGGCGTGCGGCTGATCTCGGAGCGGCTGCTGGCCGCGGCCAAGCTGGATCCGGCCCGGGACGTCACCACCGTGGCCATCGGCATCGACACCATGCCGGCCGAGCTGGAGGCCGGTCGGATCGACGCCTTCTTCTGGTCGGGCGGCCTGCCCACCAACGCGGTGCGCGAGCTGTCGGAGCGGTTCGAGATCCGGCTCGTGCAGCTCGGCGACCTGGTGGCGGAGCTGCAGGGCGGCGGCAGCCCGGCGCGCTACTACCGGGCGGCGGTGATGCCGCAGGACGCGTACGCACGGGCCCGGAACACCAGCTCGGTGGCGACCCTGGCCGTGCCGAACCTGCTGGTCACCACCGAGGGGACGGACCCCGAGCTGACGGAGCAGTTCACCCGCACGGTGATCGCCAGCCGTGACCGCATCGGCGGCGAGGTGCACGCGGCGCAGCTGGTGGACCTCCGGACGGCGATCTACACCGATCCGCTCGACCTGCACGAGGGTGCGGGCCGGTACTACCGGTCGGTCAAGCCGTAGGAATCGGTGGCGGTCAGGACGGCAGCAGCATCGTCGCCGCCGCGGCCGCTCCGATGAGGCCCGCGTGGGTGCCGAGGGTGGCCGGAACCACCTGGAGGTCCCGGACGAAGGACAGGGTCGCGTACGAGGCCAGGTGCCGCCGGATCGGTTCGAAGAGGGTGTCTCCGCTGGCGGCGACCCCGCCGCCGATGACCGCGATGTCGGTCTCGACGAGCGTGGCGGTGGCCGCGATGGCGGCGGCCAGGGCGCGGCCCGCGCGGTCGAAGGCGGCCAGCGCGACCGGATCGCCGGCTTGCGCGGCGGCGGCCACTCCCGCCGCGGTGGCGTCGTCCGCCGGGGTCCAGCCCTGGGCCAGGGCCCAGCGGGCGATGGCCGTGCCGGAGGCGATCGACTCGACGCAGCCGTGACCGCCGCACGCGCACGGCTCCCCGTCGAAGGCCACGCTGATGTGGCCGATGTGGCCCGCGTTGCCCGTGGGGCCGGGGTGGAGCTGGTTGTTCAGGATGAGGCCGCCGCCCACGCCCGTGGAGACCACCATGCACAGCGCGTTCGCGTGCCCCCGGGCCGCGCCCAGCCAGTGTTCGGCCGCGGTCATCGCCACGCCGTCCCCGGCCAGCACGGTCGGCAGCTCGGCCCCGCGCGCGGCGAGCTCCGCCTCGACCCGGGCCTGGAGGGGAAACTCCCGCCACGCGCCGATGTTGACCGGGCTGACCGTCCCGCGCGAGGCGTCCACCGGGCCGGCGCTGCCGATGCCGCAGCGGACCGCCGAGGACCACAGCGGCGAGTCGGACAGCTCTGCGACGACCTCGGCCACCGCCCCCATGACCGCGTCCGCGCCGGCCCCATCGGCCCCGCGCGGGGTCGGGCGGCGGGTCGTGGCCGTCATCGTGCCGTCGGGGTGCACGAGCGCACCGGCGATCTTCGTACCGCCGATGTCGATGGCCACCGTCAGTCCGGCGACCGCCGCGGCGGCTCGCGGTGCGGGGAAGGGCGCGGTGGGGATGATCACGGTGGCGGCTCCAGGAAGGGGTCAGGATTCAGTATGCGCCGGGGGCGGCGCGGTGCTCTCGCGCGCGGCTCCAGCCACGGCTGCCCGCCGCTGCGAACCCTGCCCGGGTGCCCGGGTGCCCAGTGGCCCCGGCCGCGCCGACCGTGGGCACCTCGGCCGGTTCCTTCGGATCAGGCCGGTGGGGGGGGCGGCCCACCGGGGGGCCGGGCCGGTGTGGGGGCGGCCCACCGGGGGGCCGGGCCGGTGTGGGGGCGGCCCACCGGGGGCGGCCCGGCCGTGGCCGGGCGCGCGCCGGGGCGTCTCCTCGGGCGTCGACCGGTTCGAGGGGTCGGTGGGCCGAGGGGGCCCGGTTCGACGCCCTGCGGGGACGCCCCGACACACACCCGGCCCCGTCCGAGCCGGCGGGTGTTTCGGACTGGGGGACACGGTCTAAGAGCCGGCGGCCGCGATCGAGGTGCGGGCCGTGGACGAGCGGGCTGTACGAGGTCTCCGCGCCGGTAGCCGCAGGTGGCCGGCTCAGACTCTGTGCGGGTCCGTGCGGGGGACGCGCACCGTCACCCGCAGTCCGTGCGGCGGGTTCGTCTCGTACGACAGGGACCCGCCGCCTGCGGTGAGCAGGGCGCGCGAGATGGACAGGCCCAGTCCGGAGCCCTTCACGTTCTGGTGCCGGCCGCTGCGCCAGAACCGGTCGCCGACGCGGAGCAGTTCCTCTTCGGTGAGGCCCGGCCCCCGGTCGGCGACGACCACCTCGACCGTGCTCCCGGCCGCGGAGACCGCGACCTCGACCTCCTCACCCGTGGGGGTGAATTTGAGGGCGTTGTCGATGACGGCGTCGAGGGCGCTGGACAGGGCGACGGGATCCGCCCAGCCCGTGACGGCGCTGCGGCCCGTCTCCGTGAGCCGGACGCCCTTCTCCTCGGCGTACGGGCGCCACGAGGCCACCCGTTCGGCGGTGAGGGCGCCGATGTCCGTGAGGCTGATCTCGGCGGAGGCGTGCTCGGCCAGCGCCAGGTCCAGCAGGTCGTCCAAGACCCGGGTCAGGCGCTTGCCCTCGGTGCGCACGGAGGCGATCTCCTCGTTCCCCTCGGGCAGTTCGAGGGCGAGCAGCTCGATCCGCAGGAGCAGCGCCGCGAGCGGGTTGCGCAGCTGGTGCGAGGCGTCGGCGACGAACGCCCGCTGCTGCTCCAGCACCTCTTCGACGTTGTCCGCCATCTCGTTGAACGAACGGGCCAGGCGCTGGAGTTCCGGCGGCCCGCCGGCCGCCGCGACCCTGGACTGCATCTGTCCGGTGGCGATGCCGTGCGCGGCCGCGTCCAGGGTCCCGACGGGCTTGAGGACCCAGCTGGTGAGCCGCAGGGCCGCCCCGAAGGCGACCAGCATGGCGGCGGAGAGCCCGGCCGCGATGAGCAGCCAGCCCCGCAGGATCCGGCCGCGCATCAGGTCGGTGGGCGACTCGGTGGCGACAACGGCGACCACGTCCCCGTCGAGGACGACCGGGGAGGCGACGAGCAGTTTCCCGTGGGTCTGCCACGGCCATACCTGGGGCGGATCGTGGCTGCGCCGGCCCGCCAGCGCCTCCCTGAAGGCCTTGCGGCCCTCGCCCTCCGCGGGAAGCTCCCACCAGCCGGGGGCCCTGGCCATGGCGTTGTCGTCGCGGTAGAAGATGCCGACCCGGATGCCGTAGAGCTCCTGGTAGCGGGCCAGTTCGTGCTGGAGGGTCTGACGGCGCTCGTCGGCGCCGGTGGCCCCGGAGCCCTCGGCGTCGATGACGAACTGGGCGAGGGCGGCGAAGCGGGCGCTGTCGTCGATGCGGTCGACGACCACGCGCTGCTGCTGCGCCGCGGCCAGACTCGCCGCGAGCGGCAGCCCGAGCGCGAGCAGTACGCCCGCCATGAGGATGACGAGCAGCGGGAGCAGCCGGGCGCGCACGCAGGGGTCCCGCTACGGAGCGGCCGGGGTGACGAGCCGGTAGCCCACCCCGCGGACGGTCTCGATGAGTGCGGGCATGCGCAGCTTGGAGCGCAGCGAGGCCACGTGGACCTCCAGGGTGCGCCCGGTCCCCTCCCAGCTGGTTCGCCACACCTCGCTGATGATCTGCTCGCGGCGGAAGACGACCCCGGGCCGCTGGGCGAGCAGGGCCAGCAGGTCGAACTCCTTGCGGGTGAGCGGCACGTCGGCGCCGTCCACGCTGACCCGGCGGGTGGGCAGCTCGATGCTGACGGGGCCGAGTCGGACCAGCCCGGACGTTCCGCTCCCGGCCGCGGCCTCCTCGGAGGCGCCGGTGCGCCGGGCGACGGCGTGGATGCGGGCGAGGAGTTCGCCGGTGTCGTACGGCTTGACCACGTAGTCGTCGGCGCCCATGTTCAGGCCGTGGATGCGGGAGCGCACGTCGGCCCGCGCGGTGACCATGATGACGGGCGTGGAGGTGCGCTTGCGGATCTTGCCGCAGACCTCGTAGCCGTCCTGGTCGGGCAGACCCAGGTCGAGCAGTACGACGCCGAAGGGCGGGGCTCCGGCGGGCAGCAGCGCCTGCAGGGCCTCCTCGCCGTTGCGGGCGTGGGTGACCTTGAAGCCGTGCCGGGCGAGGATCGCGGACAGGGCGGCGGCGACGTGGTCGTCGTCCTCGACGAGCAGCAGTCTCATGTCGTCCCCCTCTCCGTTCTTCTCGTTTCCCGGCTCACGGCGCGCACCACGCCCAGCATGTGCATGTTCTGTGCACGTTCCGTGAGCGTCCCGTACACGCACCCCACGCGTCCTCACGCAGGGCCACCATGCATCCACGCGGATGCGGAGTCCCACGTCAAGGGGGTTCCGCTCCGGCGCGGCTTCCGTTATGCACCCGGTACGAGCACATCAGGGCCACGCCGACCCGGCACACGGAGCGTATCCGGGCGAGGCCGGATCGTTATGCTCAATTCTCCCTCAGATGTGATGACGGTGTGCGCGGGACATCACTACTGTCCTCCCAACCGAGGAGGACGGAGCAAGAAGCCGATGAGCGGAGTATCAGTGACCAAGGACGTGCAGGACGCGGCCGGTGCCGCGGACGACCTGGTCGTACTGAGCAACGTCAACAAGCACTTCGGCGCGCTGCACGTGCTTCAGGACATCGATCTGAGCATTGCCCGCGGTGAGGTCGTCGTCGTGATCGGTCCCTCGGGATCGGGCAAGTCCACGCTGTGCCGGACGATCAACCGTCTGGAGACCATCGACTCGGGCACCATCACGCTCGACGGCAAGGAACTGCCCTCGGAGGGCAAGGAACTGGCCCGGCTGCGCGCCGACGTCGGCATGGTCTTCCAGTCGTTCAACCTCTTCGCGCACAAGACGGTCCTGCAGAACGTCATGCTCGGCCAGATGAAGGTCCGCAAGACGGACAGCGCCGGGGCCGAGAAGAAGGCCCGGGCGCTGCTGGACCGTGTGGGTGTCGGCTCGCAGGCCGACAAGTTCCCGGCCCAGCTCTCGGGTGGCCAGCAGCAGCGCGTGGCGATCGCCCGTGCGCTGGCCATGGAGCCGAAGGTGATGCTGTTCGACGAGCCGACCTCGGCTCTCGACCCGGAGATGATCAACGAGGTGCTGGAGGTCATGCAGCAGCTCGCCCGGGAAGGGATGACGATGGTCGTCGTCACGCACGAGATGGGCTTCGCCCGCTCCGCGGCCAACCGGGTCGTCTTCATGGCCGACGGAAAGATCGTCGAAGAGGCCACGCCCGAGCAGTTCTTCAGCAACCCGCGAAGTGACCGGGCCAAGGACTTCCTGTCCAAGATCCTGCACCACTGAGGGTCTTGTCTGGTAGTCATCCCTAGGCGGATCACTACCGGAGCAGATCCTGACCGGCCGTGCATGCGCCGTACGCGTCGCTCGTCGTTCAACAACGTCTCATCCGAGGGAAGTTCTCACATGAAGATCTCCAAGGCCGTTGCGGCCGCGGCCGCCGCCGTCGCACTCGCTCTGACCGCGACCGCCTGCGGCGGCAGCAACGACAAGGCCGCCAGTGACGGCGGTGCGTCCGGTGACGCCAAGAAGGACAAGATCGTCGTCGGCATCAAGTTCGACCAGCCGGGTCTCGGCCTGAAGACGCCGGACGGCAAGTACACCGGCTTCGACGTCGACGTCGCGACCTACGTCGCCAAGGAGCTCGGCTACCAGCCCGACCAGATCGAGTTCAAGCAGGCCGTCAGCGCCGAGCGCGAGAACCTCATCGCCAACGGCGACGTGAAGTTCATCGTCGCGACCTACTCGATCAACGACAAGCGCAAGGAGAAGGTCGACTTCGCCGGCCCGTACTTCCTCGCGCACCAGGACCTGCTGGTCCGTGCCGATGACACGAGCATCACCAAGGTCGAGGACCTGAACAAGAAGAAGCTCTGCTCGGTCACCGGCTCCACCTCGGCGCAGAACATCAAGAAGACCCTGGCCCCCGAGGCCGACCTGCAGGAGTACCCGGGCTACTCCGACTGCCTCAGCGGCCTGGAGAACAAGGCCGTGGACGCGCTGACCACGGACAACTCGATCCTGGCCGGTTACGCCGCGCAGGAGAAGAACAAGGGCAAGTTCAAGCTCGTCGGCCTGAGCATGAGCAACGAGAACTACGGCATCGGTCTGAAGAAGGGCGACAAGGACCTTCAGACCAAGATCAACGCCGCGCTCAAGAAGATGGTCGCGGACGGCGCCTGGGAGGCGGCCGTGAAGAAGAACCTCGGCCCGGCCAACTACAAGAACGAGCCTGCCCCGCAGATCACCGAAGGCAGCTGATTCATCGGTGAGGAGCGTCGCCGCCCGCCTGTCACGGGCGGCGGCGCACCTCGCCGGCCATCCTGGGGAGAGCGCAGGGCATCGTGTTCGATTTTCTTGAGTCCGGGCAGTACGACGTGCTCGGAGCCTTTTGGGTGACGGTTCAGCTCACCCTCTACTCGGCGGCGGGATCCCTGATCTGGGGCACCGTCCTGGCCGGGATGCGGGTCAGCCCCGTCCCGCTGATGCGGGGCTTCGGCACCGCATACGTCAACGTGGTGCGCAACACGCCGCTGACCGTATTGATCCTCGCCTGCTCACTGGGCCTCAGCCAGACCCTCGGCGTCAACCTGGGCGGCGACACGTTCAAGGAGACCGGTTTCCGGCTCGCGGTCCTGGGTCTCACGGCCTACACCGGCACCTTCGTCTGCGAGGCGCTGCGCTCGGGCATCAACACGGTGCCCGTCGGCCAGGCCGAAGCGGCCCGCGCCCTGGGCCTGAGCTTCTTCCAGGTGCTCACCCTGATCGTGCTCCCCCAGGCCTTCCGGGCGGTCATCGCGCCGCTCACCAACGTACTGATCGCCCTCACCAAGAACACCACGGTGGCGGCGACCATCGGCGTGGCCGAAGCGGCCCTGCTGATGAAGGAAATGATCGAGAACGAGCCGCAGGCACTCTTCGCGGTCTTCGCGGTCTTCGCCCTCGGCTTCCTGGTACTGACCCTGCCCACCGGCCTGCTGCTGGGCTGGGTGGCCAAGCGAGTGGCGGTGAAGCGATGACCTCCGTGCTGTACGACGCCCCGGGCCCCAAGGCCAAGGCGCGCAACTGGATCTACAGCGGGATCTTCATCGTCCTACTCGGGCTCGCCCTGTGGTGGGCGCTGTCCCTGATGGCCGAGAAGGGCCAGCTCGACGCGGACAAGTGGTCCCCCTTCGTCACCGACAGCCAGGTCTGGACGACGTTCCTGATCCCCGGACTGCTGGAGACCCTCAAAGCCGGTGCGATCGCCATGGTGATCGCCCTCCCGCTGGGTGCCCTGCTGGGCATCGGACGGCTGTCCGACCACGCCTGGGTACGGGGGCCGGTCGGCGCGGTCGTGGAGTTCTTCCGTGCCATCCCGGTGCTGATGCTGATGCTCTTCAGCTTCGCCCTGTACTCGCGGTACACCGCCCTCCCCTCCGACGTCCGGCCGCTGTACGCCTGCGTCACGGGCCTGGTCCTGTACAACGCGTCGGTCATCGCCGAGATCGTCCGGGCCGGCGTGCTGTCCTTGCCCCGCGGCCAGACCGACGCGGCCAAGGCGATCGGCATGCGCAAGGGCCAGTCCATGGTCCACGTGCTGATCCCGCAGGCCGTCACCGCGATGCTGCCGGCGCTCGTCAGCCAGCTCGTGGTGATCCTCAAGGACACGGCGCTCGCCGGCGCCCTGCTCGGGCTCGCCGAACTGCTCTCGATGGCCCGTCAGATCTCCGCGAACTACGCCAACACCATCGCGACCCTCTTCGTCATCGCGCTGATCTACATCGTGGTGAACTTCGCCCTCACCTCCCTCGCCTCCTGGCTGGAGAGCCGGCAGCGGAAGTCGAAGAAGAGCACCGGCGCAGTGGTCGCCGGTGACGTGGCCGAGGTCGACGCGGGCGGCGCCGCCGGTGTCGGCGAGGCTCCCTGACACTCGGTCAGTACACTGGCGTGACACCTGTGGTGCGGCGGGACTCATCCGCCGCACCACACGGCGTTGTCCCGACCTGTGTCACTTGACGCAGGCACCTCCAGTGGGTTGCATACGTTCTGTGATCACATACCGGACACCGGGAGCCACATCATGGACCCGGTGATCGTCGTCGGCGCGGGGCCCGTCGGGCTGTCCCTGGCCCTTGCCCTGGCCGGCCAGGGCGTGCCCTCCGTCGTGCTCGACGAGGGGCCCGGCAAGGAGGAGATCCGCCCGGCCCGGACCGTCGTCCTGCACTCCGACACTGCGGCCATGGCCCACCGGCTGGGCTGTACGACGCTGCGCGACGAGGGCGCGTACTTCGCCGCCTGGCGCACCATGCGGCGTGGTCGTGACACGCACCGCTCCACCTTCGAGGAGCACCCCGCTCCCCTGCACCTGCCGCAGCACGCCCTGACGCGCGGACTGCGCGATGCCGCCGCCGCGCACCCGCTCGTCCAGCTCGTCACCGACAGCAAGCTCGACTCCCTGGAACAGGACGACCGCGGGGTCACCGCGCACACCCGGGGTGCCGAGACCACGTGGTGGCGCGGGAGTTACCTGGTCGGCTGCGACGGCGCCCGCTCCACCGTCCGCAAGCTGCTCGGCATCCGCTTCCCCGGCCGTACCGCCGTGGAACGGCACGCCGTGGCCGCGCTGCGCACCGAACTGCCCTGGCCCGGCGAGGCCTTGCTGCACCGCAATCCGCCCTCCGGTCCCGCCGAGGTCACCTCCCGGCCGCTGCCCGACGGGGTGTGGCGGCTCGACTGGCTGCTCCCGTCCCGCGGCGAGCTCGTCACCCCCGACGCGCTGGTGACGCTGGTCCGGGACACCCTCGCGGCGTGGTGCGGGGGCACGACTCCCCCGTACGACCTCCTCGACACGGGCGTCCACACCCTGCACCACCGCCTCGCCCGGCGCTGGCGCGACGGCCGCGCCTTCCTCGCCGGGGATGCCGCGCACCTGCTGGGCGCACTGGGCACCCAGGGCGTCGAGGAGGGGCTGCGGGACGCCGAGAACCTGGCGTGGAAGCTGTCCCTGGCCTGGCACCAGGGGGCCTCCGAGGCGCTGCTCGACAGCTACGAGGGCGAGCGGCGGACCGCGGTCGCGACCCGGCTGCGCGCCGCCGACCAGGCGATGCCCACCCTGCGCGCCGGGGGCGCGCTGCGCACCTACCTGCCCGGAGCCGCGCGTTCCGCCGAAACCCTGCTCACCGACGGGCACCTGGGGCGGGGGCCGTTGGGCGCGGAGCCGACGTACGCCCCGCCGATGGCCGTACGGGAGGTCCCGACGGCCACCGAGCCGGGCGGCGCCGTGGCGAACGTCCCGGTGACCGCGCCCGACGGGTCGACGGTGCCGCTGCGCGACCTGCTCGGGCAGGGCCGGCTGTTGGTGGTCCTGGTCGCCCCGGGCACCGGGGTCTGGGACCGCCGCCACTGGCTGGGGGCCGGGCTGATGCCCCGGCTCGCGGCGGCGGTGAGCGCCCTGCCGGTCCGCACCGACCTGCTGGTCGCGGACGGTTACCCGGGGGCGCCGGCGCACACCGTGCTCCTCGTACGACCGGACGGGCACCTGGCCGCGACCTTCGCGGGGGTCCGCCCGGCGGAGCTGTACGAGGCGGCGGACACCGTACGGGCGGGCGCGCCCGCGGCGCGGATCGCGGCGACGCCTTCCACCACACCGACCGTGGTGATCGATTGACCGTTTCCGGGCCTCCGTGGTTCACTCGCGGAATGACCGGCAACGACGTACGCCTGTGGCGGAGGGTCCATATGGACCTGCTCCGCTACGCGGGCTGCGTGTGTCGCCCTTCCTGCTGATTCGCCTTTTTCCCTGCGTGCCCCGTGCCGTCCACCGGCCCGCGCGCACCTCCGCGAACCCAGGAACGGTCACCTTCCATGTCTGCACCCGCGTACTCCCCTGCCGTCGCCGGCCCGACCGGCACCGGCGCCGGCACCGGTCCCTCGGCCGCCGAACTCCTCGCATTCGCCCTGCGCACCGCGGCCGACCCCGAGGTCGTCGCCTCGCTCCCCCTCGACCCCGAGGGCCGTACCTGGATCCGCCTCGACGGGCCGGGCGGCAGCGAGGCCTGGCTGATCGGGTGGCCGCCGGGCACCGGCACCGGCTGGCACGACCACGCCGAATCCCGGGGCGCGTTCGCCACCGCCCGGGGGCGGCTCACCGAGCACTCCCTGTCCGTACGGCTGCCCTCGGAGGGCTGGCAGTCCCTTCACCTCGCATCCGGCGTGGACCGCAGCCGCCGGCTGGGCGCAGGCGCCGGGCGGGCCTTCGGGGAGCACCACGTGCACGAGGTCCTCAACGAGTCCGGGACCGAGCACGCGATCTCCGTACACGCGTACTACCCGCCGCTCCCGCTGATCCGCCGCTACAGCCGCAGCGGGCCGGTCCTGCACCTGGAGCACGTCGAGCGCCCGGCGGACTGGCAGTGAGCGCCCCGGTCGGCATCGACGAACTGCTGGAGCGGATCCGCGCCGGCTACACGCGGATCGACCCTCAAGAGGCGTACGCGGCCTCCCTCACCGGGGCCCTGCTGGTGGACATCCGCTACCAGGCCCTGCGCGAGCGCGACGGGCTGATCCCGGGCGCGCTGGTGGTGGAGCGGAACGAACTGGAATGGCGCCTGGACCCCCGGGGCAGCCATCGTGCGGCCGAGGCCACGAGCCACGACCTCCACGTCATCGTGGTCTGCAACGAGGGCTACGCGTCCAGCCTCGCGGCGGCCTCCCTCCACGCCCTCGGCCTCCACCGGGCCACGGACCTCACCGGCGGCTTCCAGGCCTGGCGCTCCGCAGGCTTGCCGGTGGCCCCATCCTGACGCACCCTCGCATGCGCGGAGCCGGTCCCCTACCCGCCCTTCCACCGTTCCTCGTGCTCCGCCCGGACCCGCGCCTCAAACGCCGGCGGGGCTGGAGTTGCCGCTGCGCGGCAACCCAGCCCAGTCGACGGACGGCATCGGCCAAATCCAGCCTCGCCGGCGTTTGAGGCGCGGGGTCTGGGGCGGAGCCCCAGGAGCCTCGGGCGCAGCCGGCCTACGCCTTGGCGGTCGCCACGTCCACCGGCCGCACCCGCAGCGCCACCCTCCCCGGGAGGGACGTGGCCGCCAGGGCCAGCAGCCCGGCCACCCCCACCACCCCCGCGTAGGCGACGGGCAGCACCGCCGGCGCCGCCGCCCCCGTCATGCCCACGCTGAAAGCGGTGAGCACGGCCAGCGCGATCCCCGACCCCAGCACCACCCCGATCAGGACCACCGCGAGCGCCTCCGCCCGCAGCATCCCCCGGACCTGCCGCCGCTTCGCCCCCGCGAGCCTCAGCATCGCGAACTCCCGCACCCGCTCAGCCGTGGACATCGCAAGGGTGTTGACCACCGCGATCGCGGTGAAGGCCAGCACGAGCCCCATGGCCAGGAGGTTGATCTCCGCCCCGGCGTCCTGCCGTTCGGCCCGCACCCGGTCGGCGTCGGCCGCGGACAGCACCGCCACCCCCGGGAACCCCTTCACGGCCGCGGCCAGCTGCTCACGCCCGACCGCCCCCGCGTCCGCCCCCGGCTCCGTCGCCACCAGCACGCTGCCGGCAAGGGGGTTGTCCATGTGCCCGGCCACCAGCCCGTGCGGCAACGTCAGGTCCCCGAAGCCGAGCCCCCGCGCGTACACGGCGGTGACCTTCAGCGTGACCGCGGTCCCGTCGCCCAGGGTCAGCTTGAGCGGGCTGCCCGGCTTCAGCCCCAGCTGCTCCGCCGCGAGTTCGCTCACCGCCGCGTCGCCGTCCCCGAAGCCGGCCAGGGTGCCGCCGGTGACCCTGGGGTCCCAGGTCCGGGTCAGCCCGGCCGGGGTCACGCCCTGCGCGGCGTACTTCGTGAGCCCCACCCGCACGGACGTGTGCACGATCTCGGTGGCCGCCGCGACCCCCGGCGTACGGCGGATCCGCTCGGCGGCCTCCGGCGTGACCCCCGGCCCCTGCGCGGCCAGCACCCACTCGGCCCGGACCCCTTCGCGGGCCTGCGTCCGGGCCGCGTCCCCGAGGGTCGGGGTGATGAAGAGCACGGTGCAGGTCATGCCGACCAGCAGCGCGAGCGGGGTGACGGCCGAGGCCATCCGGGTGGCGTTGCCGCGCAGGTTCGCGGTGGCCAGGTGGCCGCCGGCACCGGCCAGCCTCAGCGGTCCGGCGAGCAGCGCGGCGGCTCCTCGTACCAGGAGCGGGCCGAGCAGCGAGACCGCCCCTGCCAGGACCACCACGGCCAGGAAGGTCACCGGTGTCGAGGCCGGCTCGGTGCGCAGCGAGCCCAGTACGACGACCAGCACCGCGCCGCCGGCCAGCAGGAGCAGGCCGAAGGCGGTCCGCATCCAGCGCGGCCGCCCCCGCTCGACGGCGGCTTCGGCGAGCGCCTCGGCGGGACGGATCCGGGCGATGCGCCGCCCGGTGATCCGCGCGGCGGCCCAGGCCCCGAGCAGGCTCGCTGCGACGGCGGCGAACATCGGGAAGATGCCGGCGGTGCGCTCCAGACTTGCCGGGACCACCCCGCTGTCGACGAACCGGCCGTGCAGCCAGCCGGCGAGCGGCAGTCCGGCGACGGCCCCGGCCACCCCGGCGGCCAGGCCCACGAGCAGGGCCTCCCTCCCGATCAGCTGCCGCAGCTGGCGGGGCGTGGCGGCGATGGCCCGCAGCAGGGCGAGCTCGCGGTAGCGCTGCTGGACGGAGAGGGCGAAGGTGCCGACGACCACGAGGATCGCGACGAGGAGCGAGGTGCCGCCCATCGCGCCGCCCATGGAGACCAGCTTGATCCTGGCTCCGGCGGCGTCGAGGAACTCCACGGGCCCGCGTTCGTCCCCGGTGCTGACCTGCGCTCCGGTGCCCCGCAGGGCCTGCTCGACCCGGCCGGCCAGCTCACCGGCGTTCACGCCGGGCGCGGGCAGTACCCCGATGGCGCTGACCTGTCCCTCGCGGGCGGCGAGCCGCTGGGCCTCGGCGTCGCTGAAGAAGAGCGAGCTCTGCCGGGCGAGGTCCCCGCGGGCCCCCTGCGCCACCCCGCTGACCTGGTACGTCTTCGGCTCGCCGGTCGCCTGCACGGTCAGCTGGGAGCCGGCCTTCAGTCCTGCCCGCTCGGCCAGCGCCCGGTCGACGACGACCTCGCCACCCGTCTGGGGCGCGCGGCCCTCCGCGATGGTGAAGGGGGTGAGCGCGGCGGAGGTCCAGGCGTGCCCGTACGAGGGTGTCGCCGCGCCCTGTCCCTTGAGGAGCGGGACGGCCTGGAAGGTGAGCTCGGGCACGGCCCGCTCGACTCCGGGCACGGCGCGGACCGTGTCCACCGTGGTGGCGGGCAGCCAGGCCCGCTCGGCGACGGGCTTGGCCTTGTGCTTCGTCTTCGTCTTGCCCTTCTTCTCCTTGACCGTGGTCGCGTGGACGTTCTGGTCGGCGGAGACGAGGACCGGCGTGGCCGCGTAGCGCTCGGTCCCGATCTTCCCGCGGAGTCCCGTTTCCAGGAGGGTGCCGCAGGCGGTGACGAGGGCGGCCGCGCACAACAGCGCGACGAAGGCGCCGAGGAATCCGGCTTTGCGGTCCCTGACGGTCTGAAGGGCGTAACGCAGCATCATGCCGTCAACTCTGCCGCCGGGCCCGCCTCCTGACATTGGCGTACCCCGGCGTCCGCACCCGGGGGTTACCCCCACCCCGGGCGCACCGGATCACGCCCCCGAGTACCCCGGCCCGAGTTCGTCGGCGTCTTCGCCCTCCGCCTCCAGCGCGCGCCGGACGACCCGCAGGGCCATGCCCTCCGGGTATCCCTTGCGGGCGAGCATCCCGGCGAGGCGCCGGATCCGCTTGTCGCGGTCCAGCCCGCGGGTGGCGCGGAGCTTGCGCTCCACGAGCTCCCGGGCGGTCTCCTCCTCCTGCTCGGAGTCCAGCTGCTCCAGGGCCTCCTGCACGAGGGTGGCGTGCACGCCCTTGGTCCGGAGCTCCTGGGCGAGCGCCCTCCGGGCCAGGCCCCGGCCGCGGTGCCGGGACTCGACCCAGGCCCCGGCGAAGGCGGCGTCGTCGATCAGGCCCACCTCCTCGTACCGGGAGAGGACCTGCTGCGACACCTCTTCGGGGATACCCCGCTTGGCGAGGGCGTCCGCGAGCTGCCGCCGTGTACGCGGCATCCCGGTGAGCAGGCGCAGGCAGATCGCCCGCGCCTGCTCCTCGGGACTCTGGGGCGGCAGCTCCTGGCGGGCCTCACGGCCTCCTCGGCTCCCGCCGCCCCTTTCCTGCTCCCGCACGGATCAGCTCTTGGAGGCGGCGGCCTTGGCCGTCGTCTTGGCCTTCGTCGCGGGCGCGGGCACGGCTGCCGCGGCGTCGGCCGGCGCTGCCGCCGACTCGTCGGCTGCCGCGGCGTCGACCTTGCGTACGCCCACGCCCAGCTTCTCCTTGATCTTCCGCTCGATCTCGTTGGCGAGATCCGGGTTGTCCTTGAGGAAGTTGCGGGCGTTCTCCTTGCCCTGGCCGAGCTGGTCGCCCTCGTACGTGTACCAGGCACCGGCCTTGCGCACGAAGCCGTGCTCCACGCCCATGTCGATCAGGCCGCCCTCACGGCTGATGCCGTGGCCGTAGAGGATGTCGAACTCGGCCTGCTTGAACGGCGGCGCGACCTTGTTCTTGACGACCTTGACGCGGGTGCGGTTGCCGACCGCGTCCGTGCCGTCCTTCAGGGTCTCGATGCGGCGGATGTCGAGACGCACGGAGGCGTAGAACTTCAGCGCGCGGCCACCGGTGGTGGTCTCCGGCGAGCCGAACATCACACCGATCTTCTCGCGGAGCTGGTTGATGAAGATCGCGGTGGTCTTGGACTGGTTGAGCGCGCCGGTGATCTTACGGAGCGCCTGGCTCATCAGTCGGGCCTGGAGACCCACGTGCGAGTCGCCCATCTCACCCTCGATCTCGGCGCGCGGCACGAGGGCCGCCACGGAGTCGATGACGATCAGGTCGAGGGCACCGGAGCGGACGAGCATGTCCACGATCTCCAGCGCCTGCTCGCCGGTGTCCGGCTGCGACAGGATGAGGTTGTCGGTGTCGACGCCGAGGGCCTTCGCGTACTCGGGGTCGAGCGCGTGCTCGGCGTCCACGAAGGCGACGGTGCCGCCGGCCTTCTGCGCGTTGGCCACGGCGTGCAGGGTCAGGGTCGTCTTACCGGAGGACTCCGGCCCGTACACCTCGATCACGCGGCCGCGGGGCAGCCCGCCGACGCCGAGCGCGATGTCCAGCGCGGTCGATCCGGTGGGGATGACCTCGATGGGGTCGTTCGGCTTGTCGCCGAGGCGCATGACCGCACCCTTGCCGAATTGCCGTTCAATCTGTGCGAGAGCGGCGTCGAGGGCCTTCTCGCGGTCGGTGCCTGCCATGGGTTCCACCCGGTTTGCTTGAGTCGATCGCTTCACGCCATTGACGCTAATGCCTGCCACTGACAATGCGCCTCCACGACCGGTTCGGCTGTGGATAACCCATCAGAATGGATGTTCGATTTCCCTGTCAAGCGCGCCACGCCAGCACCCCTGAGCAGCTGTGACTGAGCGTTCCAGCTGGCCACTGAGCGTCTTGGTTGGCCAGTGTGAGCACGGCGGGCGGGTTCGACCGTAGGCCGAGGTGCGGGACGCCGGACGGTTGACTCGACGCCTCCGCGAGCACGCCGCAGGCCGCTCGGTACCGCCCGCCGGCGTTGTCAGTAACGGACCTCCCTGGCCTCGTACCCTTCGAGCCCTGCCCTGACGAGGGCGGGGACGAGGGCGTGCAGGTACCAGGCGAGGTCGGTGAACTCTGGCGCCGCCGGGATGTGCCGACGGTCACAGGAAGGCACGAAGGAGACATCCGTGCGGCCAGGCATGAACATGAGCATGCCGCCGGTCCCCGCCTCCGGGTGGTAGACGTTGAAGGCCACCGCGTACGGCAGGTTTCCGGGCGCGTCCAGCAGCGCCGGCACCTCGCCGATGCCGTCGGGAGTGCTTTCGTACCACTCGTACGCGTCGTCCGCGTCGTTGATCATGTACGTGACACACCCGACCTGCGTCTCCACGGACCAGCCCACCTCGGTCAGGGCGTCCAGAACGGCGCGCACCGTGGTCGGGCACGTGAAAGTGAAGTCGATGTCGGCGTCCCTGGATCCCACGGAACCTCCAGGCAGCGCGCGAGTGATGTCCCCGCATCCTCGCCCGTGCAGCGCAGGGACGTCGATCCGTTTCCCCAGCCTGGCTGGCGACCTCGTTCCCGATGACTTCCAAGTCGAGCCGGGCAGCGGCTTGCGCCGGGAGCCCCAGGAGGCGCCGCCCTCCGAAAGCCGGATGGCCGGCTGCGGTGGCCATCAACCAGGACCCGACCCGTAATTCAGGTCGCCGAGTATCGGCTCGGCTCCTAGTCTCCGCCTGTGACTGGGAGAAGAGAGACAGCGAGCGCCTTCAAGAATCGGTGCGCGAACTCCGAGCGGACGCTCGCGTCGCTCACCGGCTACTTCATCAGCCGGATCTCGTTCGAAGCCTTCAACGAGGACGACTCGATGGAGATCACCTTGAGAGATGGACCGATGAAGCCCGACGTCGTGATTTCCCTGTCCGACGTGCGGTACGCCGCGGTGTCGAAGCCCCCTGAGATCTCTGGCTGCTTCGTAGACGCGATCTCCCTGACGCACCTGCCGGTGATGCCACACCCCTGGCCCGAGGACGCAGTCGGCCTCGTCGGCCGATTCAACGGATTGAACGAGCTCGCGCGGCTCCGTATCGACGGCCCGGCCGAGGTGGACGTCGTGGCATCGATCGTGACCGTCTACACGGCGATGAGCGACGACGAAGCAGAACGGATCGGGACGCCCGGCTGACAGAGCCGCTCCGCTGCCGAGCCGCGTCGAGGTCGGCCTCTCCATGGGGAAGCCCCTGCGCGTTCCGGGCGGCCCTCGGAGTCGCTGCCGGCCCGGCCGTGGAAGCGGGCCCTCGCCCGGCCTGCCCCACGTTCACTGCCCCGCCGGTCCTCCGGCCTCCACGTCCTGACAGAGTGGCCCGATGCTTCTGAGTCCTGAGAAGACTTTGTTTGTTCGGGGTGCAACCCCGGTTCTCCTGCTGTCCGATGCCCCGGTCCATGACGCCCTACCGGTCCTGAGCGCGCCCGACGGGGCGGTGCCCCTGTGCGAGGGGTGGACCATCGTCCCCAAACTCACCCTGTGCGTCGTGGACGGACCCGGCGAGGCCGGGCTCATCGTCCCCGCCCTCGCGGCCCCGGTGATCGAGATGGCCGGCACGGCCGCCGAGCCCGGCGACATGGGCGACTGGTGCGCGGACACCGAACGGGCCGGCGGCGCGGTCGTGCTCTCGCTCGACGAACTGCCCGAGGTGTTCGACTGGGCCCACCTGCTGGGCTCCGGCGCGGCCCACGGCGGGTTCATGCCGAGCCTGGGCTGACGCCCCGCACGTGCGGGCAGGGCAGGGCAGGGCAGAATCCTGGCCTGTGACGATCACCGCGCGCGAACTCAACCGGGCCACCCTCAGCCGCCAGTTGCTCCTGGAGCGTGAGCCGCTCACCGTCCCCGACGGGCTGCGGCGCGTGGTCGCCCTCCAGGCGCAGCATCCGGCCTCGCCCTACGTCGCGCTGTGGAACAGGATCTCCGGGTTCGATCCGGCCGGGCTCGACGCGGCCTTCGCCGGGCGGTCGGTGGTCAAGGCGACGCTGATGCGGATCACGCTGCACGCCGTGCACGCCGAGGACTACCCGGACTTCCGCGCGGCGATGCAGCCCACCTTGTACGGCGCCCGGCTCGGCGGTCGCTTCGCCGGCGCGGGCTTGACCCCCGCGGACGCCGACGCGCTCGTACCGGACCTGCTGGCCTTCGCCCGCGTGCCGCGGACCTCGGCGGAGATGCAGGCGTGGGCCGAGGAGCGGGTCGGCGCCGAGAAGAAGGACGCGGCGTGGTGGGGGCTGAAAGGGTACGCGGCGCTGCACCACGCCCCGACGGACGCGCCGTGGTCGTTCGGCCCCCGACCGTCGTTCGTCGCGGCCGGAACGACCGGAACCGCCGGAACGGCCGGAACCGCCGGAACGGCCGGAACCGCCGGAACGGCCGCCGGGCCCCCCGAAGCCCCCGGCACCGGCGCCGTACCGGCCGCCCGGACCGTTGATCCGCGCGCGCTGCGCGCCCTGGTCCTGCGCTACCTGGCAGGGTTCGGGCCCGCGTCGGTCGCGGACGTGGCGCAGTTCGCCATGGTGCAGCGGGCCCCCGTCCGCGCGGCGCTCCGCGCCCTGGACGGCGCCGTCGAGGAGCTCCGGGGGCCGGACGGCGACACGCTGTACGACCTTCCGGGCGCCTCCCGGCCGCCCGCCGAGACCCCCGCCCCACCCAGGCTGATGGCCATGTGGGACAGCATCCTGCTCGCCTACGCCGACCGCAGCCGGGTGATACCCCCGGCCTACCGTCCCCTGGTGATCCGGCGCAACGGCGACGTACTGCCGACCCTGCTGGTGGACGGCCACGTCGCCGGCGTGTGGCGCCCGACGGAGGACGGCGTCGAGGCCACCGCGTTCCACCCCCTCTCGCCCGCCACCTGGGAGGGACTCGCCGAGGAGGCCCGGTCCTTGGGGCTCCTCCTCGGCGAACGCGAGACGGCGGTCTACAGCCGCTACCACCACTGGTGGGAAAAGCTCCCTTCCGCCGAGACGCGCATCCTGTGACGCCTACGATCACCGGATGACGACGACGCCGATGACGGCTCCCGTCCACCCCACGAAGCCCCGCCCCGGGGACCGGATGGCCGTGCTTTCACCCTCGTCCGGCCTGCCCGCCCTCTTCCCCCAGCCCTACGAGTTGGGGCTGCGCCGGCTTCGCGACGAGTTCGACTGAAGCCGGTGGAGTATCCGACGCCCCGGAAGATGGGTGCGTCGCCCGAGGAACGGGCCGCGGGCATCCACGCGGCCTTCGCCGACCCCGACATCAAGGCCGTCATCGCCGGCATCGGCGGCGACGACCAGATCGCCGTCCTCCCCCACCTCGACGCCGCGCTGCTGCGCGCCAACCCCAAGCCCTTCTTCGGCTACAGCGACAACACCAACCTCCTGCTGTTCCTGCGGAACCTGGGCATCGTCGCCTACCACGGCGGTTCGGTGATGGTGCAGCTCGGGCGGCCCGGCGCGATGCACCCGGCGACGGCCGACTCCTTCCGCGCGGCGCTGTTCGCCCCGGGCGAGTACGAGCTCACCGCGCCCCGCACGTACGGCGACATCGAAGGCCCCTGGGACGACCCGCGCACCTTCGAGTCCGAGCCGGCCATGGAATCCGCCGACACCTGGTCCTGGCACAACGCCGACCGGGTCGTCGAAGGGATCGGCTGGGGCGGCAACCTGGAGATCCTGTCCTGGCTGCTGATGGCCTACCGTGCCGTGCTGCCGCCCGACGCCTACGCCGGGAACGTGCTCTTCCCGGAGACCTCGGAAGAGATGCCGAACGACCGCGAGGTCCACCGCATCCTCATGCTCATGGGCGAACGCGGACTTCTGCGCCGGTTCCCCGCGTTGCTGACGGCCAGGGCGAAGAGCTGGTCCTTCGAGAACCGGTTCGACGCCGAGCAGAGGGCGGAGTACCGGCGGGGCCGGCGCGAGGCCGTCCTGAAGGCCCTGCGGCGGTACGCCCCCGACACGATGGTGGTGTTCGACGTCGACCTCGGTCACACCGACCCGCAGCTCGTGGTCCCCGTCGGAGGACGCATCCGGGTGGACGGGCCGGCGCGCCGGATCTTCGTCACGTACTGAACGGGCGGATGCCGGCGCCGACCTGGACCAGAAGGCTCCGAGGAGGACTCAGAGGGCTCAGCGGACTCAGAGCGAGAGAGCGGTGCCGAGGGAGTCCGCGGTGACGAACTTCGGCGCGCCCGTGTCGTAGAAGACGTCGAGCTCCGTGATGGTGAACCCGGCCGCCGTCAGCAGGTCGACGGTCGGCCGGGTGAGGTGACACCCGCCGAGGAGCCGCATGTTGAGCGGTTCGAGCCGGCGCTGCCATCGGCGCACGCGCCAGTCCCCCTCCGGGGCGAGGCCGTGCTCGACGAAGTGCAGCGTCCCTCCGGGCTTGAGTACGCGCCGCAGCTCCCGCAGGGCCGCGCTCGGGTCCGGGACGGTGCACAGGGTCCACGTGCACAGGGCGGAGTCGAAACGGTCGTCCTCGAAGGGCAGCGACTGGCCGTCCAGGCCGGCCCGCCGCACCGGCACGGGCGAGGCCGCGACCCGGGCGGCTGCCAGCTTCCACCCGACGTCGGAGGGCTCGACGGCGGCCACGCTCGTGACCTCCGGCGGGTAGAAGGGGACGTTGTGTCCCGTGCCGAATCCGATCTCGACCACTTCGCCCGACAGGCCCTCACAGACCCGGCGCCGGAGCGGCTGCGCCTGCTTGGCTCCGCAGGCGACGTTCACGATGTGCGGCACGATCCGGTCGGCGTAGAAACCCATCTCGACCTCCGTGTCTCACCCCCAGGATGGCACCGGGACGCCCCGCCTGCCCGCCGCTGCCGCCCGTCCCGCACAATCATGGATTCGACATGATCTCGATGGGACGGCAGTACGTGAACAGGGTGGGGAACGGAAAGGCGCGCCGTACGACGGCAGTCGCACTCGGGGTGGCGGCGGTACTGGCCGGCGCCGTGGCGTGCGGCGGCGGAAGCGGCCAGGCGAACAAGGCGGACGACGGCAAGGCCTCGGCCGCCGCGAGCACCGGCCCGAGCGCGAGCGCGAGCCCGAGCGCGGCCTCGGGCGGCCCCGCCGGGCCGGGCGTCGACAAGCTCAAGGCGATGGCGCTCGCCGCGGGCGACAAGGCGGGACGCTACGAGGCCTCGGAACCGGTCCTGGACGAGCCGATGAGCGACCTCTACGACGTCGAGCCCGTGGTGTGCGGGCCGCTGACCAGCCTCCACAAGGCCGGTCACACGGCCCAGGCGTACGCGAAGACCGGGGTGCCCGGCGAATGGCAAACGGTCGACACCGAGATCCTGCTGCGCTCCTACAAGGACGGCGGCGCGGCCGCCGCGATGAAGAGCCTGGCCGAGGCGGGCAAGCAGTGCGCGGGCGGTTACACCGAGGAGCGCCTGGCGGTGTCGGCGAAGGTCGTCAAGGTGGAGCCGGTCAAGGCTCCCTCGCTCGGCGACGAGGCGCTCGCCTACCGCATCGTGACGCAGGACGTGAAGGACAAGGACATCCTGCTCTACGACTATCTGACAGTGATCCGCTCCGGGTCGGTGACCCTCTCCTTCCGGTCGGACATCATCGACACGAAGGACTTCGGCGGGGTGCCGGAGGAAATCGTGACGGCCCAGTGGGAGAAGTTCTCGAAGGCCGGGGGCGCGGGCTCGTAGCGACCGGCGACTGGCGACCGGCCGGCAGCGGCCGGCGGCGCCGACAGCCACCAGGTGACAACCAACGGTTGACAGTCATTCGACTGTCAACCTACGGTTGCACCCATGACGAACCCTCCCGTGGAACCCGTTCGCATGACCAATCCGGTGCGCCTCGACGACCTGATCGAGGCCATCAAGAAGGTCCACACCGACACCCTGGAGCAGCTCAGCGGCGCTGTCGTCGCCGCGGAGGCCCTCGGGGACGTCGCGGACCACCTCATCGGCCACTTCGTCGACCAGGCCCGCCGCTCCGGCGCCTCCTGGACCGACATCGGCCGCAGCATGGGCGTCACCCGCCAGGCCGCCCAGAAGCGCTTCGTGCCCAAGCCCGACAAGGAGGGCGACGGCGCCCTCGACCCGAACGCGGGCTTCGGCCGCTTCACCCCCCGCGCCCGCAACGTCGTCGTGACCGCCCAGAACGAGGCCCGCGCCGCCGGTGGCGTGGAGATCGGCACCGGGCACCTGATCCTGGGCCTGCTGGCCGAGCCCGAGGGTCTCGCGGCCTCCACCCTGCGCGCCCAGGGCATCGCGTCGGACGACGTGCGCGCCGCCGTGACCGCCGTACTGCCCCCGGGCCAGGCCGAGGTCCCCGACCTCATCCCCTTCGACACGTCCGCGAAGAAGGCCCTGGAGCTCACCTTCCGCGAAGCCCTGCGGCTGGGTCACTCGTACGTCGGCACCGAGCACATCCTGCTCGCGCTCCTGGAGCAGGAGCACGGCGAGGGCCTGCTCAGCGGCCTCGGCGTGGACAAGGGCGCCGTCGAGTCGGCCGTCACCGAAGCCCTGGCATCCGTACTCGGCGACGCCGCGGGCGGGCAGTAGAGGCGGCCGCGTCCTCCGTCAGCTCGTACCTCTTCACGTACGCGCCGAGGAAGGCCTGCAGCGTGGCGATGGCCGGGATCGCGATGAGCGCCCCGACCGCGCCCAGCAGTGCGCTGCCGGCGATGACCGATCCGAAGGCCACCGCCGGGTGGATGTCCACGGTCTTCGAGGTCAGCTTCGGCTGGAGGACGTAGTTCTCGAACTGCTGGTAGACCACCACGAATCCCAGGACGTAGAGCGCGTACCAGGGGTTGACGGTGAAGGCGATCAGCATCGGCAGCGCGCCCGCGAGGTAGGTGCCGATGGTGGGGATGAACTGGGAGACCAGCCCCACCCATACGGCGAGCGCGGGCGCGTACGGAACCCCGAGGCTCGCCAGCAGGACGTAGTGGGCGACTCCGGAGATCAGCGCCATCAGCCCGCGCGAGTAGAGGTAGCCGCCGGTCTTCGCGACGGCGATCTCCCAGGCGCGCAGCACCTCGGACTGCTTCGCGGGCGGCAGCACGGAGCACAGCGCGTGCCGCAGCCGGGGCCCGTCGGCAGCGAAGTAGAAGGAGAACAGCCCGATCGTCAGCAGCTTGAACAGCCCGCCGAGCACGGTGGCGGAGACGTCGAGCACGCCGGTCGCGCTGTTCTGCACGTACTTGCGCAGCCAGTCGGAGCGCAGCAGGCTCTCCTGGATCTCCAGCCGGGAGAGCTCGGTGCGGAAGGTGGAGTTGATCGAGTCGATCACCGAGTCGAGGTAGCGGGGGAAGCCCTCCACCATCTCGATGATCTGCCCGGCGAGCATCGAGCCGAGCAGCGTGAGGAAGCCGGCGACGGCGACGAACACCCCGAGGAACACGAGGAAGGTGGCGAACCCGCGGCGCATGCCGCGGGCCGCCATGCGGGACACGGCTGGTTCGATCGCGAGCGCGAGGAAGAACGCGATCAGGATGTTGACCAGCAGCCCGATCAGCTGGTGGAAGGCCCAGCTGCCGAGCTGGAAGCAGGCGACGAGGGCCAGTACGAGGACCACCGCGCGCGGCAGCCAACGCGGCATCCGCGTGTCGCCTCCGGCGCGGTAGGCGGAACTCGGCGGGCTCCCCGCCCCCGAGGCCCCGCCCTGCGGGCTCCCGGCTTCCGGGCCCCCGGCCCCACCGGCACGCGGGACGTCACGGCCATGGCCTGCGTCGCCCTCGGACCGGGACTGCTCGGGCACCTCGGCGGTGCCCGGTTGCGGCGTTGCCCCGGCGGCCGCGGACCCGGGTGGTGCCGTCGGGCCGGCGGAGGCGACGGGGGTGGTGGGTCCGGCCGGGTCCGCCCGGCCGGGCGCGGGTGCGCCTTCGGCGGTCGGGGGCTGGTCGGTCGTCTCTTCTGTGGCTGCCACCCGGCCAAGTCTGGCCCACCCGCGCCCCGGAGCACGAAGCGGTGGCCCGCGCCCGCACCGGGCACCCGCCCCTCAGGGCCCCGGGCCCACCCGGGCCGGCCGGCCGGTCCGGCAGAGTGTCACCGCAGCGAAGCCGGTACGTCCATCGCCGAACACACCGCGCGCCACACGTCCTTGGTCTCCCAGCCCGCGTCCAGCGCCTGGTGGACGGTGCGCCCGCCCAGCTCCGTCATGACGTGGTCCCGCGCGAAGGACTCGGCGTAGC
This sequence comes from Streptomyces sp. NBC_01351, assembly GCF_036237315.1. Lineage (GTDB taxonomy): Bacteria > Actinomycetota > Actinomycetes > Streptomycetales > Streptomycetaceae > Streptomyces. The sequence goes on from NZ_CP108356.1 coordinate 2,317,696, forward strand.
CCGCACCGAAGTGCTCCGCCATCCGCTCCCAGAAAATCGTCAACCGCATGCCCCCAGTATCCCGCCCCGTGAGAGTGCACCGGCCGCGTTCGGCCCTCTTCTCCCCGGCACCCCGTCCTACGTTGCACCCATGCCCGGAGACGAAGCTTCCCCGCCGACCTCGCCGACCTCGCCGACCCCGCCGACCCCGCAGACCCCGCCGCCGCCGACCTCGCTGGCCCGCGCCGAGCAGTTCATCTGGCTCACGGCCCGGGTCCTGGAGCAGCGGCGGTTCGCGTTCCACTTCCTCGGCGGGGACGCCGACGCGGTGGACGCCGCCCTCGGCGCGTACCTGGGCGGCGACGGCGGCTACGGCCACGCGCTCGACCCGGATCTGCGCGGCCCGCTCAGCCAGCCCCTGCACACCTCGCACGCGCTGCGGGTGCTGGACAGCGTGGGCCGCTGCGCCGGGCAGCGCATCGAGCGGCTGTGCCGGCACCTGACGCGGGTCTCCACCCCGGACGGCGCGCTTCCGGTGGTCTTCCCGGCCCCGCGCGGCTACCCCGCGGCCCCGTACCACCCGATGCAGGACGACCCGCCGGGTGACCTGCTGACCACGGGCCCGGTGGTCGGGGTACTGCACCGCAACCGGATCTGGCACGCCTGGCTGTTCCGGGCCACGGACTTCTGCTGGGACCGGGTCGAGAGCCTGCGCCACTCGCATCCGTACGAGGTCCAGGCCGCGGTGGCCTTCCTCGACGGGGCGCCCGACCGGGCCCGCGCCGCGGCGGCCGCCGACCGGCTCGGGCGGCTGGTGCGCGAGCGGCGGCTCGTCGTACTCGACCCGCGGCGGCCCGAGGAGTACCCGCCCGCCCCCGGCTACGCACCCGGCGAGCAGCTGTTCCCGCACGACTACGCGCGGCGGCCGGAGTCCCTGGCCCGGAATTGGTTCACCGACGAGGAGCTGCGCCGCTCGCTGGACTTCCTGGCGGCCGAGCAGCAGCCCGACGGGGGCTGGCCGGTGCACCGCAGGGCCTGGGCGCCGGGCAGCTCGCTGGAGCGGCGGCCGATCGCCACCCTGGAGGCCCTGCTCACGCTGAGGGCGTACGGCCGCCTGCCCGCACCCGGAGCTACCCGCCCAGGGCCCGCACGCCCGCGGTGACGGCGACGGCGGCCGCGACGACCACGAGGAACGGGGCCCGCAGCAGCAGCGCGATCCCGGCGGCGGCGAGCCCGGCGGCCCGCGCGTCGAGGACGAGCTCGTGCCCGGTGCTGAAGGTCTGCTGGGCGGTGAGCGCAGCGAGCAGCGCGACCGGCAGCAGCGCGGAGAGCCGGCGCACCAGGGGCCGCTCCAGGGCCCCGGCAGGGACGAGCAGTCCGGCGAGCTTGACCGCGTAGCAGCCGACGACGGTGAGCCCGATGGCGATCCAGACGTTCATGGCGTTCACGAGCGGCGTCCCTTCATCCAGAGCACGACGGGCGCGGCGAGGGCCGCGATCAGGACGGGCACCCCGGCGGGCAGCACGGGCAGGAATCCCAGCCCCAGCACGAGCGCGAGGGCGGCCACGGCCCGCTCGGTGGAGGTCTTGAGCATCGGCGCGAGCAGGGCGAGGAACACGGCGGGCCCGGCGGCGTCCAGCCCCCACGCGTTGGTGTCCCCGATGGCCTCGGCGCCGAGCGCGCCGAGCAGGGTGGTGAGGTTCCACAGCAGGTACAGGGCGAGCCCGGTGACGCCGAACCCGAGCCGGGCGGACTTGCGGTCCGGCTGCGCCAGCGCCACGGCGGTGGTCTCGTCGATCACCCAGTGCGCGGCGAAGGGCCGTACGGCGCGGGGCAGGGCGAGCAGCTGCGAGAGGCGCAGCCCGTAGAAGGCGTTCCGGGTCCCGAGGAAGAAGGCCCCGGCGGCGGCGGTGAACGGGTTCCCGCCCGCGGCCAGCGCCCCGACCAGCGCGAACTGCGAGGCCCCGGTGAAGACGAGCAGGCTCAGCACGCAGGCCTGGAGGGTGCTGATCCCGGCCCCGGCGGCGGTCACCCCGAAGGCGAACCCGGACAGCCCGACGGCCACCCCGACCCCGAGCGCGTCCCTGATGACGGCCGCACGCGGCCGCCCTTCCGCTGCCGCTCGTATCTCCGGCGCTGTGATCGTCCTCTGCTCTCCCACGCCCCGAAACTATGCGGGGCCCGGCCGGGCCGTCTTGTACGTTCTTGCGCGCCCGAGGTCAGCCGCGGCGCCGCACCGGCGCGCCGAGCAGCGCGGTGAGCACGTCCCGTGCCGTAGTGCGTGGGCACGAGCGGCCCGTCCCGCTCCACCACCGCGCCGGGCGGCGGCAGCCTAGACGGCCCGCTCCCGCCGGTAGGCGCCCGGCGGGACCCCCACGATCCGGGTGAAGTGCCGGTTCAGGTGCGGCTGGTCGGTGAAGCCGACGGCGACGGCCGCCTCCGCCGGCGGGGTGCCCGCGTCGAGGAGTCTGCGTGCCCGGCGGACCCGGGCATCGGTGAGCCAGGTGTGCGGCGGCATCCCGTACCGCTCCCGGAAGGCCCGCAGCAGCGCGAAGGGGCTCGTGCCGAGTTCCGCCGCGAGCTGCTCCAGCGACGGGGGATCGGCCATCCGCTCCTCCAGCACGGCACGCGCCGCCGCCGCGTCGACGCCTCCCGCGCCGCGGACGGTACGGGCGGGCAGCGGTCCGGCGTGCCGGGTCAGCATCCGCGCCACCACGCCCCGCAGCAGGGTGTCGGCGGCCAGCGCGTTCCCGGCCTCCGCCGCCCGGTGCACCTCGGTGATCGCCTGCGAACCCTGCGCGTCGGCGACCATGTCGGCGGTGAAGCCGGGGGTCCCCCGCAGGGTGCCGATCTCGGCGGCGACCTCGGTGATCAGCGCGCGGGACGGGTAGAGGGTGGCGTACGCCCAGCCCTCGGGGACGCCGGCGCGCGCGGTGTGCGGCACCTCGGGGTTGATCAGGACCACGCTGCCCGGCCCCGCGCGCACGGCGCCGCCGGGGAGGCCGATCTCCTCGATGCCGCCGGTGACGGCCGCGATGACGTACCCGTCGTGAGCGTGGCGCGGGAAGGTGTGGCGTACGTAGTGGGCACGCAGCAGGTCCAGCCCGGGCAGCTCCGGGTACTGCCAGTGCCTGGCCCACTCCCTGCCCGCCGCGTCCGTCCCCATCCCCCCATTCTGCGCCCGCCCGCCGACGTACGTTTCCCCAGGTCCGACCCGGCTCCGGCCCGTTGTCAGTGGCGGGGTGCACGATGGGGGCATGGCCGGCTCCGCGCTCGATTCGTTCTCCCCCGCGACCCGCTCCTGGTTCACGGGGGCCTTCCTGACGCCCACCTCCGCCCAGGAGGGCGCCTGGCAGGCCATCTCGGAGGGGTCGGACGTGCTCGTCGTCGCGCCCACCGGCTCCGGCAAGACCCTGGCCGCCTTCCTCGCCGCCCTCGACCAGCTCGCGTCGGCCCCGCCGCCCGCCGAGCCGAGGAAGCGCTGCCGCGTCCTGTACGTGTCCCCGCTCAAGGCCTTGGCCGTGGACGTCGAGCGGAACCTGCGCAGTCCGCTGACCGGGATCCGCCAGGAGTCGGTGCGCCTCGGCCTGCCCGAGCCGGAGATCCGGGTCGGGATCCGCTCCGGCGACACCCCGCCCGCCGAGCGCCGGGCGCTGGCGACCCGCCCGCCGGACATCCTGATCACCACGCCCGAGTCGCTGTTCCTGATGCTGACCTCGGCCGCGCGCGAGGCCCTCTCCGGCATCGAGACGGTGATCCTGGACGAGGTGCACGCCGTCGCGGGCACGAAGCGCGGGGCGCACCTCGCGCTGTCCCTGGAGCGGCTCGACGAGCTGCTGCCGCGCCCGGCCCGCCGGATCGGGCTGTCGGCGACGGTCCGGCCGGTGGACGAGGTGGCCCGGTACCTCGCGCCGCGCGGCAAGGTCGAGATCGTCCAGCCGCCGTCCACCAAGGAGTTCGACCTCTCGGTGGTCGTCCCGGTGCAGGACATGGGCGAGTTGGGCGGTTCCCCCGCGAGCGAGGGCAAGGAGGGCGGGGACAAGCCGTCGATCTGGCCGCACGTGGAGGAGCGCATCGCGGACTTGGTGCAGGCGCACCGCTCGACGATCGTGTTCGCGAACTCCCGGCGTCTCGCCGAGCGGCTGTGCAACCGGCTGAACGAGATCGCGTACGAGCGCGCCATGGGCGAGCGCCTTCCCGAGGGGAAGCCCCCTGCCGAGATCATGGCCCAGTCGGGCGCCGCCCACGGCGCCCCGCCGCTGCTGGCCCGCGCGCACCACGGTTCGGTGTCCAAGGAGCAGCGGGCCCTGGTCGAGGAGGACCTGAAGGCGGGCCGGCTGCCGGCCGTGGTCGCCACCTCCAGTCTGGAGCTGGGCATCGACATGGGCGCGGTGGACCTGGTGGTGCAGGTGGAGTCCCCGCCCTCGGTGGCCTCCGGGCTCCAGCGGGTCGGCCGGGCCGGACACCAGGTCGGCGCGGTCTCCACCGGCGTCGTCTTCCCCAAGTACCGCGGCGACCTCGTCCAGGCCGCCGTGGTCACCGAGCGGATGCGCACCGGCTCGATCGAATCCCTCCGCATCCCCTCCAACCCGCTCGACGTCCTCGCCCAGCAGCTGGTCGCGATGACCGCGATGGACACCTGGCAGCTGGACGACCTCCTCGCGCTCGTGCGGCGGGCGGCGCCCTTCGCGGCGCTGCCGGAGTCGGCGTTCACGGCCGTGCTGGACATGCTGGCGGGCCGCTATCCGTCGGACGCGTTCGCCGAGCTCAGACCCCGCGTGGTGTGGGACCGGGTCGCGGGGACGATCACCGGGCGGCCGGGGGCGCAGCGCCTCGCGGTCACCTCCGGCGGCACCATCCCGGACCGGGGCCTCTTCGGGGTGTTCCTGGCCGGCTCGGACCCCAAGAAGGGCGGGGGGCGGGTCGGCGAGCTCGACGAGGAGATGGTGTACGAGTCCCGCGTCGGGGACGTCTTCACCCTGGGCACCACCTCGTGGCGGATCGAGGACATCACCCGGGACCGGGTCCTGGTCACCCCGGCCCCCGGGTTGCCGGGCCGGCTGCCGTTCTGGAAGGGCGACCAGCTGGGCCGCCCGCTCGAACTGGGCCGCGCGGTGGGCGCGTTCCTGCGCGAGCTCGGCGGCCTGACCGAGGAGGACGCACGGCTGCGGCTGCTGGCGGCCGGCCTGGACGCCTGGGCCGCCGAGAACGTGCTGTCCTACCTCGCCGAACAGCGCGAGGCCTGCGGTCACGTACCGGACGACCGGACCATCGTCGTCGAGCGCTTCCGCGACGAGCTCGGCGACTGGCGGGTCGTCGTCCACTCCCCCTTCGGCGCGCAGGTGCACGCCCCCTGGGCGCTGGCGCTGGGCGCCCGCCTCGCCGAGAAGTACGGCATGGACGCGCAGGTGATGCACGCGGACGACGGCATCGTGCTCCGCCTCCCGGATGCGGACCTGCTGTCGATGGACCTGTTGGACCACGACCCGACGAAGGCGCCCGCCTTCGAGTTCGACGACGAGCAGGCCCCGCTGGGCGCCGCCGACGTCGCCTTCGACCAGGGCGAGGTCATTCAGATCGTCACGGACCAGGTGGGCGGCTCCGCCCTGTTCGCCTCCCGCTTCCGCGAATGCGCGGCGCGCGCCCTGCTGTTGCCGCGCCGCAGCCCCGGCAAGCGCACCCCGCTGTGGCAGCAGCGCCAGCGCGCGTCCCAACTGCTCCAGGTGGCGTCGGAGTTCGGATCCTTCCCGATCGTGCTGGAAGCCGTACGCGAATGCCTCCAGGACGTTTTCGACGTGCCCGGGCTGACCGAGCTGATGGGCGACATCGAGGCGCGCCGGGTCCGCCTCGTCGAGGTCACCACCCAGGAGCCCTCCCCCTTCGCCCGTTCCCTCCTGTTCGGGTACGTCGCCCAGTTCCTCTACGAGGGCGACTCGCCGCTCGCCGAGCGCAGGGCGGCTGCGCTGTCGCTGGACTCCCGGCTGCTGGCCGAGCTGCTCGGCCAGGCGGAGCTGCGCGAACTGCTCGACGAACAGGTGCTGGAGGAGCTGGAGCGGGAGCTCCAGTGGCTCACCGAGGACCGGCGGGCCAAGGACGCCGAGTCGGTCGCGGACCTGCTGCGGCTGCTGGGCCCGCTGACGGACGCCGAGTTGACCGAGCGCGGCGCGGATCCGGGCTGGGCCCCCGGCCTGGCCTCGGCCCGCCGAGCGATCCGGGTCCGGATCGGCGGCGCCGACCACTGGGCGGCCATCGAGGACGCGGGCCGGCTGCGGGACGCGCTGGGCACGGCGCTCCCGGTGGGCGTCCCGGAGGCGTTCACCGAGCCGGTCAAGGACCCGCTGGGCGACCTCCTCGCCCGGTACGCGCGCACCCACGGGCCGTTCACCACGGCCGCCGTCGCCGCCCGCTTCGGTCTGGGCCCGGCCGTGACCGAGGGCGCCCTGAACCGGCTCGCGGCGGCCGGCCGGGTGGTCCAGGGCGAGTTCCATCCGGCGGGCATCGGCCAGGAGTGGTGCGATGCGACGGTGCTGCGCAGGCTGCGGCGCCGCTCGCTGGCCGCGCTGCGCCAGGAGGTGGAGCCCGTCCCGCCGACCTCGCTGGCCACCTTCCTCCCGCAGTGGCAGCACCTGGGCGGGGCCCTGCGCGGTATCGACGGCCTGGCCCGGGCGGTGGAGCAGCTCCAGGGCGCCCCCGTCCCGGCGTCCGCGCTGGAACGCCTCATCCTCCCGTCGCGGGTGGCGGGATACTCCCCCGCCCTGCTGGACGAACTGACGACCACGGGCGAAGTCGTCTGGGCGGGCGCGGGGGCCCTCCCGGGCAAGGACGGCTGGATCTCCCTCTACCTGGCGGAGTCGGCCCCGCTGCTCCTTCCGCCACCACACCCCCTGGAGCTGAGCCCCCTGCACCAGGCGGTGCTGGACGCCCTGGCCGGCGGGTACGGGCTGTTCTTCCGCCAGCTCACCCAGGCGGTCCGCGCGCGGCATCCCGAGGCCTCGGACCTGGAGCTGTCCTCCGCCGTCTGGGATCTGGCCTGGTCGGGCCGGCTCACCAATGACACCCTGGCCCCGCTGCGTTCCCTGCTGGGCTCGGGCCGAACGGCGGGCTCGACCGCCCACCGCGCCCGGCGCACCGTGCCCCGCGGCCGGTACGGGACGCTGAGCGCGACGGTGTCCCGTACGGGCCCGCCCACGGTCTCGGGCCGCTGGTCGCTGCTGCCGTCCCAGGCTCCCGACCCCACGCACCGGGCCCACGCCCTGGCCCGCACCCTGCTGGACCGGCACGGGGTGGTGACGCGGGGTGCGGTGGCGGCGGAGGGCGTCGAGGGGGGCTTCAGCTCGGTCTACCGCATCCTGTCGGCCTTCGAGGACAGCGGGCAGGCCCGGCGCGGCTATGTGGTCGAGGGGCTGGGCGCGGCCCAGTTCGCGATGGACGGCGCGGTGGACCGGCTCCGGGCCGCCGAGCGCACCCCGCCCCCACTGGCGGCGGTGGTCCTGGCCGCGGCCGACCCGGCGAACGCGTACGGCGCGGCGCTGCCCTGGCCTGAGCCGCCGGCCGGGGCCACGCACAAGCCGGGCCGCAAGGCGGGCTCCCTGGTGGTCCTGGTGGACGGTGAGCTGACCCTGTACCTGGAGCGCGGCGGCAAGACCCTCCTGGCCTGGCCGGACCCCGCCGACCCGCGCCTGGGCGCAGCCGTGGCGTCCCTCGCCGCGGCCTCCCGCGCGGGCACCCTCCCGGCGCTCACGGTGGAGCGGATCAACGCGGCCGCCTCCCTGACGTCCCCGCTCGGCCCGGCACTGGAGTCGGCCGGTTTCCACGCCACTCCGAGGGGGCTGCGCCTGCGCTCCTGACGGACTCCCACTGCGGCAACCTGGTACCGACTGTGCCGCACCTGTTCTGGGCATGTCACAGGACCGTCGCCAACGGCCCCTGAGCCGGCGGCCCCTCTCGCTCACCCCTTATCAAGAGGTCCACACACACCGTCTTGGGGGAGAACAAGAGTGAGCACCATCGGCATGCGCAAGCCCATCCTGACCGCGGTCGCCCTCGCGGCCGTCGGCACCCTGGCCCTGACCGGCTGCAAGAACGGCAACGAGGAGCCCGCCCCGGCCGAGCCGACCGCTTCCGCCCCGGCCGGCCCCAGCGCGGCCCCCGCAAGCCCCTCCGCCGGCGCTGAGGACACGGCGAAGTCCGGCCAGACCTTCAAGCTCGGCGAGACGGCGCAGATCCCGTTCGACTACGGAAAGACCAAGGGCGGCCGGCTCGCGCTCACCGTCACCGCGATCGAGCAGGGCAGCCCCACCGACCTGGACCCGCTGAAGCTCGGTGACAAGGTGAACGGCAAGGTCCCGTACTACATCCGCTACACGATCAAGAACATCGGCGACGTCGACCTCTCCTACTCCTCGGTCGGCCACATCAAGGGCCTGCTCGGCGACGGCACCGAGGCCCAGGGCCTGTCGATCGTCGGCAAGTTCGAGAAGTGCCCGAACGAGTCGCTGCCGAAGGGCTTCACCAACGGCCAGACGCAAACCGGCTGCGCGGTGGCCCTCGCCCCGTCGGCACAGACGAAGGTCTCCGCGGCCGAGTACTGGGGCAACCCGTACAACCTCTCGACCAACTCCAAGGGCCTCGTCTGGAAGTGACGGACGAGCCCCTCAGCGCATCACCTTGATGCCGAAGCGGGCGCCGCCGAGCGCGAACTGGATCGCGCTGTGCATGTGGGAGTACATCTCCATGCCGCGCGAGGAGACGAGCGGACCGAGGTCGAGGACGTCCTGCCAGCCGTAGGCCCGCAGCAGCGCGGTGACCTCCGCCTTGGCATCGTCGTGGTCGCCCGCGACGAACATCGTGTGGTCGCCCCCGGCCACGGCCCTCGGATTGACGACCGTCTCCTGCTCCTGCGTGACGCACGCCTTGACCACCTTGACCTCCGGGAGGGCGCGCTGGATCCGCTCCCCCAGACTGTCGTGGTCCACCGGGTCCAGAGCGGGCATCACCCCCCAGGGCGTGGGCCAGGGGTGGGCCTGCTCCGGGTTGTAGACGAACGGGACGGCGTAGTCCATCAGGATCTTGCCGGCCAGGTGCTCACCGATCCCGGCGAGCACGCGCACGGCGTTGGCGCCGTCGATCCCGTTGATGACGAAGTCGGCCGCGGCCGCGGCCTCGTCGAAGTTCCGGAGCTCGATGCCCGGATAGCCGGCGACCCACTGCCCGAAGGGGTCGATGCCCATGAAGTCGGGTTCGGCGCGGCCGAGGGTGACCTGGGAGTCCCGGGTGCCGACGTACACCTCGTGACCGAGTTCCAGCAGCCGGGCCGCGTGCGCGCGACCTCCACCGCCGGTGCCGAGCACTGCGACCTTCATGCCGATGCTCCGTTCTCACACAGGAACCACTCGTTCCGCCAGGGATCCATGTTCAGCGGATGTGCGGCCATCTCGCCGCCCCCCGGCGGCGGACGCGCAGGCACGACCCGAACCGGCTCGAGCCGATCGCCCAGGTGGCCGAAGAGCCGATCGCCGAGCAGGCGGACGCGCCCCTCACCACTGCCCGAGCACGACGTCTACGGGAACCCGGCCCGCCGGGGACGGGGTGCGGCGCGGCGCCCCCGCAGGGCGTCGAACGCAACCCCCTCGGCCCACCGACCCCTGGAGACGTTCGACGCCCGAGGAGACGCCCCGCCGCACCCCCGGCCCCGGCGGAACCACCCGACCCCGCCCCCGCGGAACGCCGCCGGCCCACCCGCACGCCAGCACCCGCACCCGCACCCGCCCGGTACCTGCGGGTACCCCACCACCCGCCGCCACCCACCCCCCGCGATCCCAGCCGAACCCACACCTCCCCACCCACCCCGCAGTCACCACGCACCCCCACCAAGGTCCGCGGTCACCGCGGGCACCGCACAATGAGCCCATGCCCGAAGGAGACAGCATCCGGCGTGCGGCGACCCGCCTGCACACCGCCCTCGCCGGCAAGCCCCTCACCCGCAGCGACCTGCGGGTCCCCCGCTTCGCCACCGCCGACCTCACCGGCCGCGTCACCCTCGACGTCACGCCCCGCGGCAAGCACCTCCTCGCCCGCTTCGAGGGCGGGCTCACCCTGCACAGCCACCTCCGCATGGACGGCGCCTGGCACGTCTTCCCCGCGGGAGCGCCCTGGCGCGGCGGCCCCGCCCACGAGATCCGGGCCATCCTGGGCACCTCCGAGCACACCGCCGTCGGCTACCGCCTCCCCGTCCTGGAACTGATCCGCACCGCCGAGGAGGACCGTGCCGTCGGCCACCTGGGCCCCGACCTCCTCGGCCCGGATTGGGACCCCGACCTCGCGGCCGCCAACCTCCTCGCCGCCCCCGACCGCCCCCTCGGCGAGGCCCTCCTCGACCAGCGCAACCTGGCCGGGATCGGCAACATCTACAAGGCCGAGCTCTGCTTCCTCGCCCAGGTCACCCCCTGGACCCCGGTCGGCGCGCTCCCCGACCCCGAGGCCACGCTCCCCCGGCTGACCGCCGCCGCCCACCGCCTGCTCGCCGCGAACGTCGGCGACGCCCACCCGCGCCGCAACACCACCGGCAGCCGCCGCCCCGGCCAGGAGCTGTTCGTGTACGGACGCACGCACGCCCCCTGCCTGCGCTGCGGCACCCCCGTCCGCGAGGCCCCGCAGGACGGCCGCCCCACCTACTGGTGCCCGCGCTGCCAATCGGGCCCGACCGCCTAGTTGACGCACCGTCAGATCCGCTCGTACGGTCCCGACATGCCCACACCCACGCCCACAGCCACAGCCACGTACGACCTCACCGGCCGCACCGCCCTGGTCACCGGCGCCGCCAGCGGCATCGGCCGCGCCACCGCCGCCCTACTCGCCGGGGCGGGTGCGCATGTGCACTGCGCCGACCGCGACGAGCAGGGCCTCGCCGAAACGGCCGCCCTCATCTCCAAGGCGGGCGGCGGCGCCGCCACCGTCCACATCTTCGACGTCACCGACCGCGCCGCCCTGCGCGCGGCCGTGACCGCGGCCGGCCCGCTCGACATCGCCGCCGCGATCGCCGGGGTCATGCACAGCAGCAGCGTCCTGGAGACGACCGACGAGGACCTCGACCGGGTCCTGGACATCAACTTCAAGGGGGTCCTGCGCACCTGCCAGGAGGCCACCCGCTCCATGATCACTGCGGGCCGCCCCGGCTCGATCATCACCATGGCCTCCGGCGCCGTGGACGCGGCCCAGCCGGGCCTGCTCTGCTACAGCGCCGCCAAGGCCGCCGTCGTCCAGCTGACCAAGACCCTCGCCACCGAGGCCGGCCCGCACGGCATCCGCGTCAACGCCGTCGCGCCCGGCTGGATCCGCACCCCGATGACCGGCCGGCACAGCCCCGAGGTCCAGGAGCAGACCGAGGCGATGATGACGCGGATGTCCCCGCTGCGCCGCGTGGGCGAGCCCGAGGACATCGCCCAGGCCGTGCTCTACCTGGCCTCGGACGCCTCGTCGTTCATGACGGGCCAGATCCTTCGCCCGAACGGCGGAGTGTCGATGCCCTGGTAAGGGCACCCACATCCTCACCAGCGGGCCCATCGGCCCGACCAGCCGACCCGTCGGCCCCACCCACCGACCGCCGCCGCGCCCTCCGCACCGGCCGCGGCACACAGTGCACCGGCAGCAGCCCCAGCCCCCAGCCGCCCACCGCCACCGCACCTTCCACGGGCCCGGAATCCCCCGGCGCGAGCACCAGCCGCAGTACGGCCCACCACCACAGCGCCCCCGCCACAAGGGCCGGCGCCACGAGGGCCGACGCCACGAGGGCCGACGCCACAGGAATGCGCAGTAACCGCCGCACGGCTACCTCCCTGGGGGTGCCCCCAGACGGAGTCTGGGGGAGGGCCGGGACCCGGACGGCCCCATCCTCCCCCACCCCCCGCGCCCCCGCACCCAGAACGGCAGGGAGCCCCGACCGGTGCCTGACGCACCGGCCGGGGCTCCGGCCACACTCACACACTGACGTGCACGCTCACGCGGCTACGACATTCACCGCTTCCGCAGGCGCCTTGATGGTCACCCGCTCCGGTCCCGTGACCGAAGCCATGGAGACCGAATTGAGCATCGGGCGTACCGGCACACTCACCGGTTCGCTTGCCGCGGCCGACTGTGCCAGCTCGGCCAGCGACAGTTCATCACTGACTTCGCGCATCAGCTCGGACATCCGTACGTCCAACGCGTCGCAGATCGCGGAGAGCAGCTCGGAGGATGCCTCCTTCTGCCCCCGCTCCACCTCGGAGAGATAGCCGAGCGAAACTCGGGCCGACGAGGAGACTTCGCGCAGAGTACGGCCCTGGCGCTGGCGCTGCCGACGCAGCACGTCACCCAGCAGGCGACGGAGCAGAATCATCGGTGGCTCCCTCCTCTGACCGTGTAGCCGCATCCTTCACGCCCCACCGTACCGCCTCGCGCCGCGGCCGTGCGGGGAGCGATGTCGTGTTCACTCAGGGCTGCAAACATCAAATCCCCCCGTTCTGTTCCGTATCCTGCCTCCGCGCATTCTCACGGAGTTGGCTTGAGAGAAGTTCGAGCACTGTGCGTGCACTCTCCCTACGGATTTCCGCACGGGAGCCGTTCAACCTCAGCCGAGCCGTTTTCCTGCCCACCGGACCGTCCACGGCGACGAAGACGGTGCCCACCGGCTGCCCGTCCTGCGGGTCCGGGCCGGCCACTCCGGTGGTCGCGATCCCCCACGAGGCGTCCAGGACCCGCCGCACTCCGGCCGCCATCTCCTCGGCGACCTGCGCGTTCACCGCGCCTTCGGCGGCGAGCAGCTGCGCGTCCACTCCCAGGACCCGGTGCTTGAGTTCCGTGGCGTACGCCGTGACAGAGCCGCGGAACGACCTGGAGGCTCCGGGGACGGCCGTGAGCTCGGCGGCCACCATGCCGCCGGTCAGCGATTCGGCGACGGCGAGGGTCTCGTCACTCTCCGCGAGCAGTCGCAGCACTTCCGTCGCCACCACCAGAACACCGGCGCCGTCTTCCGCCCCCGCAGAATCCGTCACGCCCCGGCCCGCTCCGCCGCGAGACCCTTGCGGCGCAGGACGACCGCCTGCCGGATGTAGTCCAAACCGGTGAGCACGGTCAGCACCACGGCGAGCGCCATCACCCAGAAGCGCAAGGTCGCCAGCGGCCCGGTCAGGGCCAGTACGTACATGCCCACGGCCGTTCCCTGGGCCAAGGTCTTGATCTTGCCGCCCCGGCTGGCCGGAATCACTCCGTAGCGGATCACCCAGAAGCGCAGCAGCGTGATCCCGAGCTCGCGGCCCAGGATCACCCCGGTCACCCACCAGGGCAGGTCACCCAGCCAGGAGAGGCAGATCAGCGCCGACCCCATGATCGCCTTGTCGGCGATCGGGTCGGCGATCTTGCCGAAGTCCGTGACCAGGTTGTACGTCCGGGCCAGGTGCCCGTCGAAGATGTCCGTGATCATGGCGACGGCGAACGCCGCCCACGCCCACGCCCGCCAAGCCGGGTCGTACCCGCCCTCGGCGAGCAGCAGGAAGACGAACCCCGGCACCAGCACGAGCCGGATCATCGTCAGGATGTTGGCGATGTTCCACAGGCTGGCCTGATTGACCGCCGCGGCCCCGAGCTTCGCGCCGGGCGCGGGCCGGCGGCCGGTCCCGCCCGCCGCAGATGCCGGGACTCCGGTCATCCGGCCGCCTCCTCAAGATCCACGCCCAGGGGCTCCGCCACCAGGTCCACACCCAGGGTGCCGACCACCTTCGCCGTGACGATACGCCCGGGGACCAGGCCCGTGCTGTCCGTGAAGACGACCTGGCCGTCGGTCTCGGGGGCCTGGTGCGCCGCGCGCCCGTAGGCCCCGTCGCCATCCTCGTCCACGGCCTCCACCGACTCGACGAGTACTTCCAGGGTCTCTCCGATCCGCTCCTCCGCGCGCTGCGAAGTGAGCTCCTCGGCGAGCCGCTGCATGTGCGCGAGGCGCTCGGCGATCGTGTCCGCGTCCAGCTTGCCCTCGTACCCGACGGCTTCGGTGCCGTCCTCGTCCGAGTAACCGAAGACGCCGATGGCGTCGAGGCGGGCGTGGGTGAGGAAACGCTCCAGCTCGGCGAAGTCCGACTCCTTCTCGCCGGGGAAGCCGACGATGAAGTTGGACCGGACGCCGGCCGTCGGGGCCTTGGAGCGGATGGTGTCCAGCAGCTCCAGGAAGCGGTCGGTGTCACCGAAGCGGCGCATGGCGCGCAGCACGTCGGGCGCGGAGTGCTGGAAGGACAGGTCGAAGTACGGCACGACCTTGGGGGTCGAGGTGAGTACGTCGATCAGGCCGGGCCGCATCTCGGCCGGCTGGAGGTAGCTCACTCGCACGCGCTCGATGCCGTCCACCTCGGCGAGCTCGGGCAGCAGGGTCTCCAGCAGGCGGATGTCGCCGAGGTCCTTGCCGTACGAGGTGTTGTTCTCGGAGACCAGCATGATCTCCTTGACGCCCTGCTCGGCGAGCCAGCGGGTCTCGCCCAGCACGTCGCTGGGGCGGCGGGAGATGAAGGAGCCGCGGAAGGACGGGATGGCGCAGAAGGAGCAGCGCCGGTCGCAGCCGGAGGCCAGCTTGACCGAGGCCACGGGGCTCTTGTCGAGACGGCGGCGCAGGGGCGCGCGCGGCCCGGAGGCGGGTGCGAGCCCGTCCGGGAGGTCCGCGGGGGAAGCCTCCGGCTCCTGGGCGTGGCCGGGCAGGGCCACCGCGGTGTCCTGGCGCTCCGCCGGGCTGATCGGCAGCAGCTTGCGCCGGTCGCGCGGGGTGTGGGAGGCGTGGACGCCGCCGTTGAGGATGGTCTGGAGGCGGTCGGAGATGTCGGCGTAGTCGTCGAAGCCGAGGACTCCGTCGGCTTCGGGGAGCGCTTCGGCGAGTTCCTTGCCGTAGCGCTCGGCCATACAGCCGACGGCGACGACGGCCTGCGTCTTGCCGTGATCCTTGAGATCGTTGGCTTCCAGCAGGGCGTCTACGGAGTCCTTCTTGGCGGCTTCGACGAAGCCGCAGGTGTTGACGACGGCTACGTCCGCATCGGCGGCGTCCTCGACGAGCTCCCAGCCATCCGCCGCCAAGCGGCCTGCGAGCTCCTCCGAGTCCACCTCGTTACGGGCGCAGCCAAGAGTGACAAGGGCGACGGTACGGCGTTCGGGCATGGACTCAAGACTACTTCGTCCCGGCGCGGGTCCCGGCCCCAAGTCCCCTTACATCAAGATCCCCGGGGTGCGGAAGGGCACCCCGGGGATCCGGATTGAAGCGTTCCGCCCTAGGGCGGCCCAGGCTCAGCCCGCCTGCGGCTGATCCTGGAGCGGGTCTTCCTTGGTGTATGTGAGACGTTCCACCTGACCCGGCTGGAAGTCGTCCTTGATCTCCTTGCCGTTCACGAACAGCTTCACGGCCCCGGCGTCGCCGAGCACGAGGTCGACGGACTCCTTGTCCGTGAAGGTCTTGGACTCGCCCTGATCGAGGGTTCCGTCGAAGAGCAGCCGGCCGGTGGAGTCCTTCGCCGAGATCCAGCTCTCGCCCGTATCGGCCGTCAGGACGACCGTGACGAGGTCCTTGGGTGCCGCGGCGATGGCGCTGTCCGAAGGCTCCGGCTTGGGCGCCTGCGGGGCCGGGGTGGTCTGCTCGGGCTGCGCGGCGGGCTTTCCGCCGCTCTGCTTGGGTGCGGGCTTCGGCGCGGTGGAACCTTCCGCCACCGGCCGCTTGCCCTTCTCGTCGCCGCCGCTGAAGGCGGTGAAGCCCACGAAGCCGATCACGGCGACGATGGCGGCGACCATGGCGGCGGTCCAGTTGGGCCGCTGCCGCTCGGGGCGGATCCGTTCGGCTTCGAACATCGGCGCGGCGGGGGTGGGTGCCGGCCGGCCGCCGTGGGCCGCGTCGTAGGCCTCGACCAGGGGTTCCGGATCGAGGTGCACGGCGCGGGCGAGCGTACGGATGTGACCGCGGGCGTAGACGTCGCCGCCGCACCGCGTGAAGTCGTCCTCTTCGATCGCGTGCACGATCGGGATGCGCACGCGGGTGGTGGAACTGACCTCGTCGACAGTGAGCCCGGCGGCGATCCGGGCCTTCTTGAGGGCCGTCCCGATGGACGGTCCTTCGACGGAACGTTCGACAAGACGGTCCTCGGACCGGTCGTCGGTCGAAGGACGCTCTTCTTCGGGGGAGTTGGAGTTGCCGATGGACACGAGGGCGCCTTTCGAGCGTGTAGCCACCTGCTGGATGTCCAGTCTAGGGGGGTGACGAAAGGGTGGAGCAACCGGAGGGTGCACTTCCTACGCCATCCGAATGGCGAGGGAAGCTACCCTCCGTTCAACTGGACGCGGGCCCAAGGGAAACGGTTGCCCGGCGTTTCCTTACGGTCCGGTCTCGCCTCGGATGACGGCCAGCACGGCGTCCAGCTCGTCGGCCTTGAGCAGGACGTCGCGCGCCTTCGAACCCTCGCTCGGGCCGACGATTCCCCGCGACTCCATCAGGTCCATGAGCCGGCCGGCCTTCGCGAAGCCCACCCGCAGCTTGCGCTGGAGCATCGAGGTGGAGCCGAACTGGGTCGAGACCACCAGCTCCGCCGCCTGGCACAGCAGGTCCAGGTCGTCGCCGATGTCCTCGTCGATCTCCTTCTTCTGCTTCTGCCCGACGGTGACGTCCTCCCGGAAGACGGGCGCCATCTGGTCCTTGCAGTGCTGCACGATCCCGGCGATCTCGTCCTCGGTGACGAAGGCGCCCTGCAGGCGGACGGGCTTGTTCGCCCCCATCGGCAGGAACAGCCCGTCGCCCTTGCCGATGAGCTTCTCCGCGCCCGGCTGGTCGAGGATGACCCGGCTGTCGGCCAGCGAGGAGGTCGCGAAGGCCAGCCGCGAGGGCACGTTCGCCTTGATCAGACCGGTCACCACGTCCACCGAGGGCCGCTGCGTCGCCAGCACCAGGTGGATGCCGGCCGCGCGGGCCAGCTGGGTGATGCGGACGATCGAGTCCTCCACGTCGCGCGGGGCCACCATCATCAGGTCGGCCAGCTCGTCGACGATCACCAGCAGGTACGGGTACGGGCTGAGCTCCCGCTCGCTGCCCGGCGGCAGTTTGATCTTGCCGTCCCGGATCGCCTGGTTGAAGTCGTCGATGTGCCGGTAGCCGAAGGCGGCCAGGTCGTCGTAGCGCAGGTCCATCTCGCGCACGACCCACTGCAGTGCCTCGGCGGCCCGCTTGGGATTGGTGATGATCGGCGTGATCAGGTGCGGGATGCCCTCGTACGCCGTCAGCTCCACCCGCTTGGGGTCGACGAGCACCATCCGCACGTCCTCCGGCGTCGCCCGGACCATCACCGAGGTGATCAGGCAGTTGATGCAGGAGGACTTGCCGGAGCCGGTGGCACCGGCCACCAGGACGTGCGGCATCTTCGCGAGGTTGGCCATGACGTAGCCGCCCTCGACGTCCTTGCCCAGCGCCACCAGCATCGGATGGTCGTCCTCGGCCGCGTCCGCCAGCCGGAGCACGTCCCCGAGGTTGACCATCTCCCGGTCGGTGTTCGGGATCTCGATGCCGACCGCCGACTTGCCCGGGATCGGGCTGATGATCCGCACGTCCGGCGAGGCCACCGCGTAGGCGATGTTCTTCGCCAGCGCCGTGATCCGCTCGACCTTGACCGCGGGGCCGAGCTCCACCTCGTAGCGGGTGACCGTCGGACCCCGGGTGAAACCGGTGACCTTCGCGTCGACCTTGAACTCCATGAAGACGTTCGTCAGCGAGGCGACCACGGCATCGTTCGCGGCACTGCGGGTCTTGCCCGGACCGCCCCGCTCCAGCAGGTCCAGCGAGGGCAGGGCGTACGTGATGTCGCCGCGCAGCTGGAGCTGCTCGGCACGCGGCGGCAAGGGCTGGGTCTCGGGCGGGGCCTTGGTCAGATCGGGCACCGACAGCGTCCCGGAGGCCGCGGCGGTCGTGGCGTGCGGCTGCTCGGCGGGAGCGGAGGCCGGTACGGAACGCTCCTCGCGGGCCGACGGCACGGGAGCGGTGATCTCCGCACCCTCCCGCTCGACACCGATCCCCTGCGTGAGGTCGGCGACGAGGGGCGAGGGCGGCATCCCCCCGTAGACCACCCCGTCCAGCGCCGCGGCGGCCGCCGCGGCCACGTCCACGGCGTCCATCTCCCGGTCCATGGCCGGCCGGGCCCTGCGCGGACGCCTTCGCCGGGCCAACGCCTCCTCCTCGGCGGCGTCCGCCGGATCGTCGGAGCCCGGACCGGCGCCGGCACGGGCCCGCCACTGCGCGGCGTCATGCCGGTCCCGCCGGTCCGAGGCCGCGCCGTCCTCCTGCTCCCCGTACCCCTCGTCGTACTCGTTCGGGGCGATGACCCCGAGCCGGATGCCCAGCCGGCGCAGCCGCTGCGGGATCGCGTTGACCGGGGTCGCGGTGACCACGAGTAGCCCGAAGACGGTGAGCAGCACCAGCATGGGCACGGCCAGCGGCGCACCCATCGTGAAGATCAGCGGCTTCGAGGCGCCCCAGCCGACGAGCCCGCCCGCGTTCTGCATCGCGGTGGTGCCCTCGTCGCGGCCGGGAGCACCGCAGGCGATGTGGACCAGGCCCAGCACGCCGATGACGAGGGCGGAGAGGCCGACGCCGATGCGGCCGTTGGCGTCGGTCTGCTCGGGGTGGCGGATGAAACGTACCGCCATGACGCCGAGCAGGATCGGCACGAGCAGATCCAGGCGCCCGAAGGCACCCGTGACCAGCATCGTGACCAGATCCCCGACGGGACCGCTCAGATTCGACCAGGTCCCCGCGGCGACGATCAGCGCGAGCGCGAGCAGCAGCAGCGCGACGCCGTCCTTGCGGTGGGCGGGGTCGAGGTTCTTGGCCCCGTGGCCGATACCGCGGAAGACCGCGCCGACCGCGTGTGCGCAGCCGAGCCACACGGCACGCACCAGCCGCACCACACCCCCCGTCGGGGACGGCGCGGGCTTGGCCGCGACCTTCTTGACCGGGGCGCGCTTGGCCGCCGCGGCCTTCTTCGCGGGCGGCTTGCGCGCGGGCGCCGCCTTCTTCGCCGGCGCCGTCGTACGGCCGGTGCGGCCCTTCGCGGTGCCCGCGGTGCTCTGGGAACCCTTGCCGGACGTACTTGAGGCCATGCGCCCGAGGTTACCCGGGCGTGCCCCGGTGGACACGCGTGCCCACCCCTTCACCCGTTCGTGTCGCGTGCCCTACAGGCACTTTGACGCCCCACCACACCTGACGCCGCATCAGCCTCAGCCCTGCGCGGGCAGCACCGCTCCCCCGGTTCCGGGCTCCAGCGCGTCCAGCGCCCGGCGCAGCCCGGTGAGTTTGCGCTCCAGGTGCGCCGCGGTCGCCACCACGCCCGCATCGGCCGAGTCCTCGCCGAGCTGCTTGGTCAGCGCCTCGGCCTGCTCCTCCACCGCCGCGAGCCGCGCGGAGAGCTCGGCCAGCAGTCCGGCCGTCTCCTTGCTGCCGTCGCCGTTGGAACCGCCGCCCTCCAACTGGAGCCGCAGCAGCGCCGCCTGCTCCCGCAGCTTGCAGTTCTTGGTGTACAGCTCCACGAAGACCGAGACCTTGGCCCGCAGCACCCACGGGTCGAAGGGCTTGGAGATGTAGTCGACCGCACCGGCCGCGTAGCCGCGGAACGTGTGGTGCGGACCGTGGTTGATCGCGGTGAGGAAGATGATCGGGATGTCCCGGGTCCGCTCCCGCCGCTTGATGTGCGCGGCCGTCTCGAAACCGTCCATTCCCGGCATCTGCACATCCAGCAGGATGACCGCGAAATCGTCCGTCAACAGCGCCTTGAGCGCTTCCTCACCCGACGACGCCCGGACCAATGTCTGATCGAGCGCGGAGAGGATGGCCTCCAACGCCAGCAGATTCTCCGGCCGGTCATCGACCAGGAGGATCTTGGCCTTCTGCACCATGCCCTGTCCTCCTCGCCCCGGCATGGGGCCTCCCCGGCTCCAGGCTCCGGCCTGTGCGCCGGGCCCCGCCCCAGAGGACGGCATCCTTGCGCCGTCCGTCCTTGTGCCGGTCATCGTAGCCCCAGTCCCGAGATCGCCACACCCTGTCACCAAGATGTCACTGTGCACGATACGGAAACGTGGCGGGAGGGCAGAAGGTTCCCTCTGCGCCACCCGATCACGCCCGCCCGTGGATCACTTTCCGCGCATGTGCCCTTCCATGACCGACAGCAGGTAGTCGGGCTCGACCGGCTTGGTGACGTAGTCGGACGCACCGGACTCGATGGCCTTCTCCCGGTCGCCCTTCATCGCCTTGGCGGTGAGCGCGATGATGGGCAGCCCCTCGAACTGCGGCATCTGCCGGATCGCGGCCGTCGTCGCGTACCCGTCCATCTCCGGCATCATGATGTCCATCAGCACCACCGCCACGTCGTCGTGCTGCTCCAGGACCTCGATGCCCTCCCGGCCGTTCTCCGCGTAGAGCACCGCCAGCCCGTGCTGCTCCAGCACGCTCGTCAGCGCGAAGACGTTGCGGACGTCGTCGTCCACGATGAGCACCCGCTCGCCCCGGAAGTCGTACGTCCGCGGCGAGACCGGCAGGGCCTCCTCCAGATCCCACGCGTCGGAGTCCGGCTGGCCCGGGACCTCCACCCGCGGCAGCGAATCGCCCAGGTTCTTGCGGCGCCGCCTGAACAGCGCCGAGGAGCCGTGACCGGCCGGCTCGGCGGCCGGCAGCCCCGGCCGTGCCTGCGGGGCCTGCTGGGCCTGCACCGTCGGTACGGTCACCGACGCGGCCGGGGCCTGCGGCAGCGCGGGCCGCGCCGCCCCGTCGACCGCCCTGCGGTACAGCTCACCGCGGGCGCCGCCGGGCGTGGGCGGCGCGTACCCCTGCGGAGGCAGCTCGCTCGGGTGCAGCGGCAGGTACAGGGTGAACGTGGACCCCCGGCCGGGCTCGCTGGCGGCGTGGATCTCCCCGCCCAGCAGCCGCGCGATCTCCCGGCTGATGGACAGCCCGAGGCCCGTGCCCCCGTACTTGCGGCTCGTGGTCCCGTCGGCCTGCTTGAACGCCTCGAAGATCACCAGCATCTTGCTCGCCGCGATCCCGATCCCGGTGTCGGTCACCGAGAAGGCGATCAGGTCCGCGTCCGCCTCGCGCAGCGAACCGGCCTCCAGGAGCTGCTCGCGGATCGCCGTCGGCACGTCGGCGCCGGCCGGCCGGATCACCAGCTCCACCGCCCCGGTGTCGGTGAACTTCACCGCGTTCGACAGCAGGTTGCGCAGCACCTGCAACAGCCGCTGCTCGTCCGTGTGCAGGGTCGCCGGCAGCTCCGGGGAGACCCGGACCGAGAAGTCCAGCCCCTTCTCCGCCGTCAGCGGCCGGAAGGTCGCCTCCACGTAGTCCACCAGCTGCACGAGCGCGATCCGGGTCGGCGAGACGTCCATCTTCCCGGCCTCGACCTTCGACAGGTCGAGGATGTCGTTGATCAGCTGGAGCAGGTCGGAACCCGCCCCGTGGATGGTCTCGGCGAACTCCACCTGCTTCGGCGACAGGTTCTCGTCCGCGTTGTCGGCGAGCAGCTTGGCCAGGATCAGCAGCGAGTTGAGCGGGGTCCGCAGCTCGTGCGACATGTTCGCCAGGAACTCGGACTTGTAGCGCATCGAGACCGCGAGCTGCTCGGCGCGCTCCTCCAGGACCTGCCGGGCCTCCTCGATCTCGGTGTTCTTCACCTCGATGTCCCGGTTCTGCCGGGCGAGCAGTTCGGCCTTCTCCTCCAGCTCCGCGTTGGCGGCCTGGAGGGCCTTCTGCCGGTTCTCCAGCTCGTCGGAGCGCTCGCGCAGCTGCTCGGTCATCTCCTGCGACTGCTTCAGCAGCATCTCCGTCTTGGAGTTGACGCTGATGGTGTTGACGCTCGTACCGATCATCTCGGCGATCTGGCTGAGGAAGTCCTTCTGGATCTGCGTGAACGGCGTGAACGACGCCAGCTCGATGACGCCGAGCAGCTTCCCCTCGAAGAGCACCGGCAGCACGATCACGTGCGCCGGCGGCGCTTCGCCGAGCCCCGAGGAGATCTTCAGGTAGCCGGGCGGGGTGTTCTCGACGAGGATCGTCCGCTTCTCCTCGGCGACCGTCCCGATCAGCCCCTCCCCCGGCCGGAAGGAGGTGGGCATCTGGCCTCCGGCGTACGCGTAACTCCCGCGCATCCGCAGCTCGTACGAGCCCTCCGCGCCCCCCTCCGTGCCGATCTCGGTGGTCCCGCCGGCGGGCAGCGCCAGGAAGAAGGCGCCGTGCTGCGCGGAGACCACCGGGGTGAGCTCGCTCATGATCAGCGAGGCCACGTCGTCGAGCTCCCGGCGGCCCTGCATCAGGGCGGAGATCCGGGCGAGGTTGCCCTTGAGCCAGTCCTGCTCCTTGTTGGCCAGGGTGGTGTCGCGCAGGTTGACGATCATCGTGTTGATGTTGTCCTGGAGGACCTGGATCTCGCCCGCCGCGTCCACGTCGACCTTCAGGCTCAGGTCGCCGCGGGTCACCGCCGTGGCCACGGCCGCGATGGCGCGCACCTGCCGGGTGAGGTTCCCGGCCATCTCGTTCACCGACTCCGTCAGGTCCCGCCAGGTGCCGTCGACGTCCCGGACGCGTGCCTGGCCGCCCAGGATGCCCTCGGTACCCACCTCACGGGCGACCCGCGTCACCTGGTCGGCGAAGGAGGACAGCTGGTCGACCATCGTGTTGATGGTGGTCTTGAGCTCCAGGATCTCGCCGCGGGCGTCGATGTCGATCTTCTTGGTCATGTCGCCCTTGGCGATGGCGGTCGTGACCATGGCGATCTGGCGGACCTGGCCGGTGAGGTTGGAGGCCATGAAGTTCACCGAATCGGTGAGGTCCTTCCAGGTCCCCGAGACGCCCGGTACGTGCGCCTGCCCGCCGAGCCGGCCCTCCGTGCCCACCTCGCGGGCCACGCGCGTGACCTCGTCCGCGAACGACGACAGGGTCTTCACCATCGTGTTGACCGTGTCGGCGAGCTGCGCGACCTCGCCGCGCGCCTCGACCGTGACCTTCTTCGTCAGATCGCCGTTGGCCACCGCCGCCGAGACCTGGGAGATGTTGCGCACCTGGGAGGTCAGGTTGTTGGCCATCAGGTTGACGTTGTCGGTCAGGTCCTTCCAGATGCCGGTCACCCCGCGCACCCGCGCCTGGCCGCCCAGAATGCCCTCGGAACCCACCTCGCGGGCCACCCGGGTCACCTGCTCGGCGAAGGATGACAGCTGGTCGACCATCGTGTTGACGGTGGTCACCAGCTCCAGGATCTCGCCCTTGGCATCGACGGTGATCTTCTTCGACAGGTCGCCCATGGCGACGGCCGTCGTCACCTCGGCGATGTTGCGCACCTGCGAGGTCAGGTTGTTCGCCATGAAGTTGACGGACTGGGTGAGGTCCTTCCAGGTACCGGAGACACCCTTCACCTCCGCCTGACCGCCGAGGATGCCCTCGGTGCCCACCTCGCGGGCCACCCGCGTCACCTGCTCCGCGAAGTTCGAGAGCTGGTCGACCATCGTGTTGAGGGTGTTCTTCAGCTCCAGGATCTCGCCGCGCGCGTCCACGTCGATCTTCTGCGACAGGTCACCGCGCGCCACCGCCGTGGCGACCTGCGCGATGTTGCGCACCTGCGAGGTCAGGTTCCCGGCCATGCCGTTCACCGAGTCGGTCAGGTCGCGCCACACACCGGCCACGCCGGGCACCTGCGCCTGACCGCCGAGTCGGCCCTCCGTACCCACGTCCCGGGCCACCCGGGTCACCTGCTCGGCGAAGGCCGAGAGCTGGTCGACCATCGTGTTGATGGTGTTCTTCAGCTCCAGGATCTCTCCCCGGGCATCCACGTCGATCTTCTGCGACAGGTCACCGCGCGCCACCGCCGTGGTCACCTGGGCGATCTGTCGCACCTGGGAGGTCAGGTTGCCGGCCATGAAGTTGACGGAGTCGGTGAGCTCCTTCCAGGTGCCGGACACCCCCTCCACCCGCGCCTGGCCGCCGAGCCGACCCTCCGTGCCCACGTCGCGCGCCATCCGCGTGACCTGGTCGGCGAAGGAGGACAGCTGGTCCACCATCGTGTTCACGGTGTTCTTCAGCTGGAGCATCTCGCCGGAGACGTCGACCGTGACCTTCTGCGACAGGTCGCCGTTGGCCACCGCCGTCGTCACCTGCGCGATGTTGCGGACCTGCCCGGTGAGGTTGCGGAAGGCGGTGTTCACCGAGTCGGTGAGGTCCTTCCACGTCCCCGCCGCACCCGGCACCTGCGCCTGACCACCGAGCTCGCCCTCGACACCGACCTCACGGGCCACCCGCGTCACTTCGGCACCGAACGACTGGAGCTGGTCCACCATCGTGTTGACGGTGTTCTTCAGCTCCAGCATCTCGCCGGCCACGTCGACCGTGACCTTCTGCGACAGGTCGCCGTTGGCCACCGCCGTCGTCACCGTCGCGATGTCCCGCACCTGCGTGGTGAGGTTGCGGAAGACCGTGTTCACCGAGTCGGTGAGGTCCTTCCACGTCCCCGCGGCCCCCGGCACCTGCGCCTGACCGCCCAGCGTTCCCTTGGCCCCGACCTCGCTGGCCACGCGCGTGACCTCGTCGGCGAAGGTCCGCAGCGTCTCGGTCATCTGGTTGATCGTTTCGGCCAGCTGCGCCACCTCACCGCGCGCGCTGACCCGTACCTTCTGCGACAGGTCGCCGTTCGCGACAGCCGTCGTGACCTGCGCGATCCCGCGCACCTGGGCCGTCAGGTTGCCGGCCATGGTGTTGACGGAGTCCGTCAGGTCCTTCCACACACCCGCGACCCCGGGCACCTTCGCCTGGCCGCCCAGCTCGCCCTCGGTACCCACCTCGCGGGCGACGCGGGTCACCTCGGAGGAGAAGGAGGACAGCTGGTCCACCATCGTGTTGACGGTGTTCTTCAGCTGGAGCATCTCGCCGGCCACGTGCACCGTGACCTTGCGCGACAGATCGCCCTTGGCGACCGCCGTCGTGACGAGAGCGATATCACGCACCTGAGCGGTGAGCCGGTACGCCATCGTGTTGACGGAGTCGGTCAGATCCTTCCAGGAACCGGACATTCCGCGTACCTGGGCCTGGCCGCCGAGCTTGCCCTCGGTGCCCACCTCCAGCGCCACGCGCGTCACCTCGTCGGTGAACGCGGACAGCTGGTCGACCAGGTTGTTGACCGTACGCCCGACCTTCAGGAACTCCCCGCGCAGCGGATGCCCCACCCCCTCGGGTGTCTGGGTCCGCAGGTCCATCCGCTGGTCCAGGTCACCCTCGGCCACCGCCGACAGCACCCGGCCCACCTCGGACACCGGTCGCGCCAGATCGTCCACCAGCTGGTTCGAGGCGTCGATCGCGGCCGCCCAGGAGCCCTCGCAGGCACCGGTTTCCAGCCGTTCGCTCAGCTTGCCCTCGCGGCCCACCATCCTGCGGACCCGCGACAGCTCCCCCGTCAGGTGCAGGTTCCGGTCGGCGACCTCGTTGTAGACGGCGGCGATCTCCGCCATCACGCCCTCGCCGGACACCGTCAGCCGCTTGCGGAAATTGCCGTCCCGCATCGACACCAGGGCCGTGAGCAGCCGGTTCAGAGCGGCGGTATCGACCTCGGTCGTGCCGCTGCGCCGCGGACGCCCGCCCTTCGGCCGCGTCCCTGTACGCCGCACCGCTGCGCCAGACTCCACCGTGTCCCTCCCGAAAGGGTCGACCGCTGTTCCACCGGACACCTGACTCCTCACGAGCCGGTTCCGCAAGCCTGCCCAGTGTTTCACCCTGGCCGAACCCGGCCATAACACTTCGGCACCATCGCACACCCGCCGTACCCTCCGGGTGGATTCCCGGACGACGGCACCATGCCGACCGCGAAGGTAAGTAACCTGGCACCCGATGTCCAACCGCGTCGAAGGAGACTCGTGATCACGGCACGGGCGGCTGCCAGTTTCGATCCCCTCGGGCGATCCGTCGCCGCCGCCCGCGCGTTCGTCCGCGACACGCTGCAGGGCTGGGGCTTCGCGGACATCGTCGACGACGCGGTGGTGCTCACCAGCGAGCTCGTCACCAATGCCGTGGTCCACGCCGGAACCCGCGCCGAGGTCCTGTGCCTGCGCGCCGGAGACGGCGTACGCGTCGAGGTCGCCGACCGCTACCCGGAACGCGAGCTCCCGCTCCAGCACCCCGAGCGCCCGTACGCCGACCCCGACCGCGAGAACGGCCGCGGCCTGATGCTCTGCGCCGCCCTCGCCACCCGCTGGGGCGTCGAGTACACCACCACCCACAAACACGTGTGGTTCCGCCTCGACCTCCCGGACCGTCCGGTCGGTACCCGCTCCGCGGGCCCCGTCGTCCCCGACCGACTGCTCCCCCTCGCCGACAGCCGGGTCCGCGTCGCCGTCCTCCAGATCGACTCAGCCGACTCCATCAGCGCCTGGAACGAAGACGCCGAGCACATCTTCGGCTACACCGCCGAGAAGGTCATCGGCCGCCCGCTCGCCGAGCTCGCCGCCTGGCCACAGACCCCCGGCACGGGAACCGGGGTCGCCGAGGCCCTGCGCCTGTCCCGCTGGGAGGGCAGTTACGGAGTCCGCGGCGCCGACGGCCGCGTCATCCCCGTCTACGCCTCCCACCTGCGGGTCCGCGATGCCCACGGCGAGCCGTCCATCGTGTGCCTCCTCGTCCACGACGACGAGCGCGCGCTGCTCCAGACCCCCGTGCGCGTGCCGATCGACAGCGGCCAGCACACCGAGCCCCGCACCGTGGACCCCTTCGAGGTCTTCATCGGCTCCCCCGCCCCCGACGACCTCGACGGCCTGCTCCAGCGCACCGTCGAACGGGCCCGCGACCTCCTCGACGCCGACGCCGCCTTCCTCCTCCTCGCCACGGACGACGAAACGGAACTCGAAGTCCGCGCCACCACGGGCCTGCCCTCCACCCGCCAGCGCTTCGCCCGCGTCCCCGTCGAGGCCGGCACCAACCGCTACGGCTCCGCCCGTATGCCCGCCGTCCACGACGACCTCGCCGTGGTCCCCGGAGCCGTGCCGCTCCTGGAATCCACCGGCATGCGCTCGGCCGTCACCGTCCCCCTCAAGGTCGAAGGCCGCCTCACCGGCTCCCTCGGCGTCGCCGCCGAAACCCCGGGCCGCTACACGAACGAAGAGGCCCTGCGCCTCCAGTTCGCCGCCGACCGCATCGCCCTCGCCGTCGAATCGGCCCGCCTCGGCGAGCTGGAACGCCTGCGCCGCGGCTCCCTCTCCTTCCTCGTCGAGGCCTCCGACCTGCTGGCCGGCACCCTCGATCGGGACCAGACCCTGGCCCTGATGGCCCAGATGACCGTCCCGACCCTCGCCACCTGGTGCGCCGTCTACACCATCGCCGACCAGTCCTCCGACCCGTACCTCTCGTACGTACTCCACGAGGACGAGGAACGCATCGACGGCCTCAAGGTCCTCCTCTCCCAGGTCAGCCCGCCGGAACCGGTCCGCGAGGCCGGTGCCCGCCCCTGGCCGGAGACCGCCCTGGCGGTCGGCGGCGAGACCGTGGTCCTGCCCCTCCTCGCCCGCAACCGCGTCATCGGGCTCCTCACCCTCGGCAAGCCGTCCGAGGAGCACTTCCGCCAGGAGATCCTCGAACTCGCCGAGGACCTCTCCCGCCGTGCGGCCCTCGCCCTCGACAACGCCCGCCTGTACTCGGAGCGCACCGCGATCAGCCGCTCCCTCCAGCGCAGCCTGCTGCCGCCCGGCTCCCCCGCCATCCCCGGCATGGAGGTCGAGGTCATCTACCGTGCGGCCGGCGAGGGCAACGAAGTGGGCGGCGACTTCTACGACGTCTTCCCGATCCGCGACGGCGCGTACGGCTTCGCCATCGGCGACGTCTGCGGTACGGGCCCCGAGGCGGCCGCCGTCACCGGCCTCGCCCGGCACGCCCTGCGTCTCCTCGCCCGCGAAGGCCTCGGCGGCCCGGCCGTCCTCCAGCGCCTCAACGCGGCGATCCTCGACGAGGGCGCCCGCAGCCGCTTCCTCACGCTCCTCTACGGCGAACTGCACCCCCAGCCCGACGGCGGCGCCCTGATGAAGGTCGTCTGCGCGGGCCACCCACTCCCACTGCGCCTGCGCCCGAACGGCGAGGTGCTCGCGGCCGCCGACCCCCAGCCCCTCCTCGGCGTCATCGAAGACCTCGACCTCTACGAGCAGACGCTCACGCTCGACCCCGGCGACGTCCTGCTCTGCGTCACGGACGGGGTGACGGAACGCCGCGAGGGCACCCGCATGCTCGGTGACGACGGCCTCGCCGAGGTCCTCACCACCTGCACCGGCCTCACCGCGGGCGCGGTCGCCTCCCGAGTCCTGCGCGCGGTGGAACGCTTCGCGGCCGAGCCGGCCTCGGACGACATGGCCATCCTGGCCTTCCGCGTCCCCCACCAGCGCAATGGCGACTGAACGGGCCGCCGACCCCCTTACCGCCTAGGCGGCCGCGCCGACAGGATCATGAAGGACGGGGCCGCCATCTCCGTGACCCAGGGGATCCTGCCACTGCCGACGTCGGGCCCCGCGCTCTGCCGTCTGACGGCCGAGCCGACGGACACCGATGACGAATGCACGGGAAAGCCACCGGCCTCAGGGGCCCTCACGATCACGAGGACGAGGCGTCGGATCCTTGCGATGCTCATGGTCATGTTCATGAGAGGGGCCTTCCGCAGATCGAGGAGCAACGGGCTTCGTCATCCCATTGCGCCCCACTGCCTGACCCCGGTCACGGCCCGGAAAGTCGGGGCTTGACAAGAGGCCCCCGCCAGTTCGCGGGGGCCTCTGTCAGTCGTCCGTCAGACGTCCCGACGGCTCAACCCGATGCCGAGCACGTCGCGGACGTAGTTCTCGACGAAACCGGGCAGCCACGGGCTCTCCGCCATCCCGTCGAAGACCTTCACCACCCGCTCGTCCGGCTCGTCCGTCAGCAGGACGATCCGCCACGTGTTGGTCGGCCGGTCGTCCGTGCCCGCGACCCCGTGCTGGACGTGGAACAGCGGCTGACTGGTGTCCGCAGTCAACGCATTGCCCTCCTCGTCGGAGAACCGAGCCCGGCCGAGGAAAGTGACGACCTGCCGTTCGTGGTCGAGCCACACCTCTTCGAGCACGAGCCCGTACCGCTCGGGCTCCAGCCACAGCCGCTGCCGCGACTGCCGTACGAACTCGTCCCCCAGCTCTCCACCGGCCTGCCCGGGCACCCAGGCCGAGGCAGTGCCTTCCTGGACCACGTACGGAATGAAAGCACCGGGATTGCCGGCCTTCCGTACTTCCATATCCCAGAGCATGGCCCGGGTCAGAACCAGCGGCTCCTCGGTGACGTACCGCTCCTGCAGGATGCGATTGACATCCACCGGCGGCAGCTCGACGCAGGTGTACCGCGCGTCGTCCCATGCCTTCTCGAACTCGGCCTGGGCGGCCGCTACCTCTTCTGTCATGACGATGTTCCTCCCCAAAGATCATTTGGAGGATACACAAAGCCCGAAAACGCAAAAAGGCCCCCGCCTCAAGGCGGGGGCCTTTTCATTGGAGCCCTTTAACGGAATCGAACCGTTGACCTTCTCCTTACCATGGAGACGCTCTACCGACTGAGCTAAAAGGGCGGGTTGTTCGGCGGCGTCCTACTCTCCCACAGGGTCCCCCCTGCAGTACCATCGGCGCTGAAAGGCTTAGCTTCCGGGTTCGGAATGTAACCGGGCGTTTCCCTAACGCTATGACCACCGAAACACTATGAAATTTGAACGCTGGCATTGACACAGCTGTTCGTTATTTCAGAACTAACACAGTGGACGCGAGCAACTGAGGACAAGCCCTCGGCCTATTAGTACCAGTCAGCTTCACCCGTTACCGGGCTTCCACATCTGGCCTATCAACCCAGTCGTCTACTGGGAGCCTTACCCTCTCAAGGAGGTGGGAATACTCATCTTGAAGCAGGCTTCCCGCTTAGATGCTTTCAGCGGTTATCCCTCCCGAACGTAGCCAACCAGCCATGCCCTTGGCAGGACAACTGGCACACCAGAGGTTCGTCCGTCCCGGTCCTCTCGTACTAGGGACAGCCCTTCTCAATATTCCTACGCGCACAGCGGATAGGGACCGAACTGTCTCACGACGTTCTAAACCCAGCTCGCGTACCGCTTTAATGGGCGAACAGCCCAACCCTTGGGACCGACTCCAGCCCCAGGATGCGACGAGCCGACATCGAGGTGCCAAACCATCCCGTCGATATGGACTCTTGGGGAAGATCAGCCTGTTATCCCCGGGGTACCTTTTATCCGTTGAGCGACGGCGCTTCCACAAGCCACCGCCGGATCACTAGTCCCGACTTTCGTCCCTGCTCGACCCGTCGGTCTCACAGTCAAGCTCCCTTGTGCACTTACACTCAACACCTGATTGCCAACCAGGCTGAGGGAACCTTTGGGCGCCTCCGTTACTCTTTGGGAGGCAACCGCCCCAGTTAAACTACCCATCAGACACTGTCCCTGATCCGGATCACGGACCGAGGTTAGACATCCAGCACGACCAGAGTGGTATTTCAACGGCGACTCCACAACCACTGGCGTGGCTGCTTCAAAGTCTCCCACCTATCCTACACAAGCCGAACCGAACACCAATATCAAACTATAGTAAAGGTCCCGGGGTCTTTCCGTCCTGCTGCGCGAAACGAGCATCTTTACTCGTAGTGCAATTTCACCGGGCCTATGGTTGAGACAGTCGAGAAGTCGTTACGCCATTCGTGCAGGTCGGAACTTACCCGACAAGGAATTTCGCTACCTTAGGATGGTTATAGTTACCACCGCCGTTTACTGGCGCTTAAGTTCTCAGCTTCGCAACCCCGAAAGGTCACTAACCGGTCCCCTTAACGTTCCAGCACCGGGCAGGCGTCAGTCCGTATACATCGCCTTACGGCTTCGCACGGACCTGTGTTTTTAGTAAACAGTCGCTTCTCGCTGGTCTCTGCGGCCACCCCCAGCTCACGGAGTAAATCCGATCACCAGTGATGGCCCCCCTTCTCCCGAAGTTACGGGGGCATTTTGCCGAGTTCCTTAACCATAGTTCACCCGAACGCCTCGGTATTCTCTACCTGACCACCTGAGTCGGTTTAGGGTACGGGCCGCCATGAAACTCGCTAGAGGCTTTTCTCGACAGCATAGGATCATCCACTTCACCACAATCGGCTCGGCATCAGGTCTCAGCCTTAATGAGGGACGGATTTGCCTACCCCTCGGCCTACACCCTTACCCCGGGACTACCACCGCCCGGGCTGGACTACCTTCCTGCGTCACCCCATCGCTTACCTACTACCACCTTGGATCGGCGGCTCCACCACTTTCCTTTCCCCGAAGGGTCCGGAACGGCTTCACGGCCTTAGCATTAGAGGATTCGATATTGGGCGTTTCAAAGCGGGTACCGGAATATCAACCGGTTGTCCATCGACTACGCCTGTCGGCCTCGCCTTAGGTCCCGACTTACCCTGGGCAGATCAGCTTGACCCAGGAACCCTTAGTCAATCGGCGCACACGTTTCTCACGTGTGTATCGCTACTCATGCCTGCATTCTCACTCGTGAACCGTCCACAACTAGCTTCCGCTGCTGCTTCACCCGGCACACGACGCTCCCCTACCCATCACAGCGGGCGTTGGCCCTATTGCTGCAATGACACGACTTCGGCGGTACGCTTGAGCCCCGCTACATTGTCGGCGCGGAATCACTTGACCAGTGAGCTATTACGCACTCTTTCAAGGGTGGCTGCTTCTAAGCCAACCTCCTGGTTGTCTCTGCGACTCCACATCCTTTCCCACTTAGCGTACGCTTAGGGGCCTTAGTCGATGCTCTGGGCTGTTTCCCTCTCGACCATGGAGCTTATCCCCCACAGTCTCACTGCCACGCTCTCACTTACCGGCATTCGGAGTTTGGCTAAGGTCAGTAACCCGGTAGGGCCCATCGCCTATCCAGTGCTCTACCTCCGGCAAGAAACACGTGACGCTGCACCTAAATGCATTTCGGGGAGAACCAGCTATCACGGAGTTTGATTGGCCTTTCACCCCTAACCACAGGTCATCCCCCAGGTTTTCAACCCTGGTGGGTTCGGTCCTCCACGAAGTCTTACCTCCGCTTCAACCTGCCCATGGCTAGATCACTCCGCTTCGGGTCTAGAGCGTGCAACTCAATCGCCCTATTCGGACTCGCTTTCGCTACGGCTTCCCCACACGGGTTAACCTCGCTACACACCGCTAACTCGCAGGCTCATTCTTCAAAAGGCACGCAGTCACGACCGTTGTTCCGAAGAACAACGGCGACGCTCCCACGGCTT